>DATCQC010000178.1:0-10440 GCA_036569685.1 Candidatus Limnocylindria bacterium
ACCATCGAGGTCGTGCCGGCCGAGCGCACGAAGGGTCTCGTCTATGCTGCGTGCACCAACGCGTCCTCGCCGACGGTGCGGATGCGATTCATCCAGAGAGGCTGAGGGAACGGCCCGTTGACGCCTCGGCAACCGGCGGAGTCCCGCTGCGGTGCCACTTCCGTCCTTGACGACAAGGAAAGATGAAAGGGGTAATGGCCTTTGGCATCGTTCGAGTCGCTCCTCCGTCAGGGGGAGTTCGTCCTAACCGCTGAGCTCAATCCGCCGAAGAGCGCCGCCGCGTCCGTCGTGCGGCGCCGGGCCGAGGTGCTCAAGGGCGTCGTCGATGCGGCGAACGTGACCGATAGCAGCCGCGCGAACGTCGCGATGGCCGCGATCCCCGCCGCGGTCCTCGTTCGCGACGCCGGCGTCGAGCCGATCGTCCAGGTCACCGGGCGCGATCGCAATCGCATCGCGATCCAAGCTGATCTCCTCGGCGCCGCCGCGCTCGGGCTGCCGAATTTCCTGTTCATGACCGGCGACGACCCCAAGGAGGGCAACCACCCGGATGCCGTTCACGTGCAAGACCTGGACGGGGTCGAGCTCGTTCGCGCCGCCGTATCGCTTCGTGGCGGAAAGCTGCTCAACGGCGACGAGGTGAAGCAGCCACCGCGGTACTTCATCGGTGCGACCGCGTCGCCCGCTGCACCGAAGGACGTCGAGCGAACGCTCGAGAAGGTCGCGGCCGGCGCGCAGTTCATCCAAACGCAGCCGGTGTTCGATGTGGCACCGTTCAGCCAGTGGCTTACCGAGATCCGCCGGCGCGACCAGGACGTCGCGATCGTCGCGGGCGTACTCGTTCTGCGCTCGGCGGATCAGGCCGGGCGGCTCGCGAAGATCACGGGATTCGCGCTCCCTGACCATGTCCGCACGCGGATGCGGGACGGCGCCGGCGAGAGCGAGGGCATCGCGATCGCGGTCGAGACCGTCCGCGCGCTCCGCGCACTGCCGGGCGTGAACGGCGTGCATGTCTATTCGATCGACTGGCCGGAGGCCGTCGCGCTCGTCGCGCGAGGCGCCGGCCTGCTCCCGAGACCAACGGTGAAAGAGGTAGCGACAGCGTGAAGACGACTGTGATCGGCGCATTCCCCAAGATCAGCGATGGGACCGGTGGACAGGAGCTCCGGCAGGCCCTCCACAAGCAGGACCGCGGCGAGCTGAAGGAGAGCGAGCTCGACGCGGTGTACGACGTGGTGACCAGAGGCGCGATCGGCGAGCTCGAGGCGGCCGGCATCGAGGTCATCAACGACGGCCAGATCCGCTGGGACGATCTGCTCGCGCCGTTCGCGAGCGCCTGGAGTGGAGTACACCGCGGCCCGCTCGAGCGGTTCTACGACAACAACACGTACTTCCGACAGCCGACCATCGATGGCCCGATCGCGAGCGACGGCCAGACTTTCGTGACGGCGTTCCAATTCGCGAAGACGATCACCTCGCGGGAGCTGAAGGCCGCCGTTGCGGGGCCGATCACATTCGCGACGCTCGCGATCGACAAGCACTACCGCTCACTTGAGGACCGGGTGCTCGCGGTCGCCGACGCGATCGCGGCCGACGTGAAGGGCCTCGGCGCCGCGGGCGCCACGCTCGTCGACGTCGAGGATCCCGGGCTCGTCTATGAGCCGCAGCACATCGAGCTCGCCCGCGAGGCGTACCGACGGATCGCGGCGACGGGCGTGCCGATCGCGATCCAGGCCTACTTCTTTCCGGCGGACCGGATCCTCGAGACGCTCGCGTCCTTCCCGGTCGCGCAGGTCGGCGTCGACGTGCGCTCGCGCGAGACGACCGCGCTCCGCCGGCTCGACGTCTTCAAGGGGAAGACCGTCGTGCTCGGCGTCGTCGACGCGCGCAACACGCGGCTCGAGACCGCGAGCGAGCTCGGGAAGCTCATCGACGAGGCGCTGAAGCTCGTGCCAACTGATTCCCTGTGGGTCGCGCCGACCACGGGCCTCGAATACCTGCCTCACGACGTCGCGACGAAAAAGCTGGCGGCGCTCGCGGAAGCGGCGCGCGGAGGGGTGCCCGCATGACCGCAGACAACATCCTGCTCACGACCTCGGTCGGCTCCTTCGGGAAACCCGACTACCTCCAGAAGGCCCGCAACGGACACGCTCGCGGGAAGGTGAGCGACGCGCAGCTCATCGAGCTCGAGCGCAAGGCCACTGCGGAGTGGATCCGGGTCCAGGAGGACATCGGCCTCGACATCCTCGTCGACGGCGAGATGTATCGCGGCGACATGGTCGCGTACTTCGCCGACCTCATCGACGGGTACAGCGAGGGCGGTCTCGTGCGCTCGTATGGCAACCGCTACTACCACAAGCCCGTGATCTCAGGGAAGCTCGCGCGGCCGAAGCCGATGACCGTCGACTGGTTCCAGTACGCGCAGGGGCTCACCCAGAAGCCGGTGAAGGGCATGCTCACCGGCCCGTACACGATGCTCGACTGGTCGTACAACGAGGCGTATCCCACCCGGCGTGACGCGGCGCTCGCGCTCGCCGAGGTCGTGCGGCAGGAGGCCGAGGATCTCGACAACGCCGGCGCGCAGTACATCCAGATCGACGAGCCCGCCATCCACGCGCGTCCGGAAGAGCTCGCGATCGCGATCGAGGCGATGGGCATCGTCACCCAGAACCTCAAGGCGAAGACCATCTCGCACATCTGCTACGGCGACTTCGCGGCGATCTATCCTGGGATCCTCGATCTGCCGGTCGATCAGCTCGACCTCGCGATGGCGAACTACGAGTACCGCTGGCTCGATCTCATGGACCGCCAGCCGTTCACGAAGGAGATGGCGATCGGGATCGTGGACGTGCACACCCACGAGCTCGAGTCCGTCGCCGAGGCCGCCGATGGGATCCGGAAGGGCCTCCGCTACGTGAGCGCCGACAAGCTCCTGCCACACCCCGACTGCGGCCTCAAGACGCGACCGGTCGAGGAGTCGATCGCGAAGTGCAAGATCGTCGTCGAGGCGGCGAAGGTCGTGCGCGCCGAGCTCGCGAAGAAGGCGGTCCCGGCCTAGCCACGTCGGAGAAAGTCGAGCACGACCCGATCGAACCGCGGAGGCTCGCGGAGGTTCGGGAAATGGTCCGACTTAGCGAAGCGCACGCGTTCGGCCCCGGCCATGCGCCGCTCGAGCAGGTCGCCAAGTGCGTCCATCGGCGGCGCGTCGTGGTCGCCGGTGATCACAAGCGTCGGCACGCGGATCTCCTCGAGATGGTCGATCGCCATCCGCTCGGGCGGCTGCTCGTGCTGGGTCTCGAGGTCGGCCAACGCATTTGCCACGATCAGCTCGCGGATCCGCGGGGTCGGCCCGAGGCGGCCCCAGGTCTCGAGCGTGATGTCCGCGATCGCCGCGGCGTCGTGGCGCTCGAGCGCCGCCTCCTCCGCGGCAGCTTGGCCGGGTGAGCTCGCGTTCAGGCGGTGACCCGAGACGGCCGCGCACACGAGCACGAGCGCCGATACCCGCTCCGGATGCGCCAGAGCGAAGTCGATCGCGATCCGGCCACCGCGAGAGTTGCCGACCAGCGCGACGTGGCCGAGCTTTCGCTCATCGAGCAGTGCGAGCAGCACGTCGGTCTCGCGGTAGGCCTCCGCGAGCGCATCGGAGCGGCCGAACCCCGGCGAGTCGTAGCGCACGACGCGGTGCGAGCGCGCGAATGGCTCCATCTGCCCGTCCCAGGCGCGGGCATCCATGACCCCGTTGTGGAGCAGCACCACGGCAGGACCGGAGCCCAGTTCGTCCACCCAGAGCATTGCGACACATTAGGCGCGCCCAAGCGCCTGGACTCGCTAGGCTGCCCCGCGTGGCCACACCAGTCGATGAGGCGACCGAGCTCCTCCAGACGATGATCCGCAATCAGTGCGTGAACGACGGCCGCCCGGAATCGGGTGGCGAGGTCAAGAACGCGAAGACCCTCGGGGCGTACCTCGCGGGTCCGGGCATGGATATCAAGCAGTACGAGTCGCATCCCGGACGCGGAAGCATGACCCTGCGCATCGAGGGCAGCGACAAGAAAGCGCCGAGCCTGCTGATGATGGGCCACATCGACGTGGTGCCGGCCGATCCGAACGGCTGGAAGCGCGATCCGTTCTGCGGCGACCTCGTCGATGGCGAGGTCTGGGGCCGCGGCGCGATCGACATGCTCAGCATCACGGTGACGATGGCCGTCGCGGTGAAGAAGATGCTGCGCGAGGGATGGAAGCCCAAGGGCACGCTCATCTTCAGCGGCATGGCCGATGAAGAGGCTCTCGGTACATGGGGCGCCGAGTGGCTCGTGAACAACAAGTGGGACGACGTCAAAGCCGACGCCGTGCTCACTGAGTCAGGAGAGCCGCCGCTGCCGATCCCGACCCGGGGCGGCCCGAAGGCGATCATGGTCGTGGGCGAGAAGGGCTCGCACTGGGTCGGCTTGAAGGTGAAGGGCACACCCGGTCACGGGTCGATGCCGTACAAGACGGACAACGCGCTCGTGAAGGCCGCGGAGGTCGTGAAGCGGATCGCGGCCTACAAGCCGAAGCTGCACCTTGACGGCGCGTGGCGCGAGTTCGTCGACGCGATGCAGTTCGAGGAGCCGCTCGCGTCAGGCCTGCTGAACGAAGCGGCCTTCGGGCAGACGCTCGCGCAGATGCCTGTCGGTCTTGCTCGGGCCTTCGATGCGTCGGCGCACACGACCTTCTCGCCGAACATCCTGCACAGCGGCCAGAAGACGAACATCATCCCCGACAGCGCGCTCATGCAGATCGACATCCGCACCGTGCCGGGCGACGAGGGACCGCAGGTGCGGGCGATGCTCCACGAGGCCATCGGTGACCTCTGGGAGCACGTGGAGATCGTGGACGAGGACAGCAACCCGGCGAGCACGTCAAAGACCGACGCGCCGATCTTCCAAGTGATGCGGAACGTGACCCGTAAGGTGCTGAACGGCGCGGAGATCGTGCCCTCGTTCACGATCGGGGCGACCGACTCGCGGTTCTTCCGCCGCAAGGGCGTCCCCGCGTACGGCTACAGCGTGTACAGCTCGAACATCCCGTTCGGCGAGTTCATGACGATGTTCCACGGCCGCAACGAGCGGATCGACCAAGAGTCGTTGCAGCTCATGCTCGATCTGTACGAGCAGACCGCGCGGGAGTACCTGGGCTAAGGCGCGCGCCAGCTCCGTCTACTGCGGGCCGTGTTCGGGCGCGCCGAGTGCGACCACTTCTGTCCGACGTGCGCGGGCTTCTTCCCGGTGACCGGCGTTGTTGGAGCGGCGGTCTGGGCCAGTCCGGCCTCGATCTTCAAGCGCTTCGAGCTTCCAGGCCGGCCACCCTGACCGGTGGGACGGGCCGCTCGAGAGATCCTTCAGGTCCCGTAGAGGTCGAGCACCTCGCGACGGAACGTGACCTTGGCCTTCTTCTTCAGGACCTCGAACTCGTCGACGTCCCACGGCCCGACGAAGGTGACCGCGACCCCAGGTTTCCCCACGCGGCCGGTCCGACCGACGCGGTGCGTGAACGTCTCGGGATCCTCGGGGAGGTCGTAGTTCACGACGTGGCTGATGTCCTCGATGTGCAGGCCGCGCGCGGCGACGTTCGTCGCGACGAGCATCGGCAGCGAGCCATCTCGGAACGCGTCGAGCGTGCGCTCGCGCTCACGCTGGCTGAGGTCGCCGTGCAGCGCCTCGACCTTGTGCTTGCGGCGCTGCAGGGACTCGACGAGCTTGTCCACGCCCCGCTTCGTGTGCCGGAAGATGAGGACCTGGTCGATGTCGTATTTCTTGAGGAGCTCCTCGAGCGCCTTCACCTTGTCCTCGTCGAGCACCTCGATGTAGATCTGCTCGATCGCGGCCAGGTTCACGCGCTCCGGCTCGATCGCGATCTGCGCTGCGTTCTTCGTGAATCGCCGTGCGAGATCCTGCACCTCGCCCTGCAGCGTCGCGCTGAATAGCGCGGTCTGGCGGTTCGTCGGGCACTTGCTGAGCAGGCGCTTCACTTCGGGCGCGAAGCCCATGTCGAGGAGGCGGTCGGCCTCATCGAGGATCACGACCCGCAGCCCCGAGAGGTCCAACGTGCCACGCTCGATGTGGTCAAGGAGCCGGCCCGGCGTGCCGACGACGATCGTCGCGCCGCGCCTGAGGGCGCGCTCCTGCGGGACGTACGAGACGCCGCCGTAGATCGCGACCTCGCTCGAGTGCAGGTACTTGCCGAGCGTGCCGAACTCGCGCGTCACCTGGACGCAGAGCTCGCGCGTCGGGACGACGATGAGCGCCTGCGGCTTGCGCAGCGTCGGCTCGATGAGCTGCAGGATCGGGATCGCGAACGCCGCGGTCTTGCCGGTGCCCGTCTGGGCCTGGGCGAGCACGTCGCGGCCTTCGAGCATCAACGGGATGGCCTTGGCCTGGACCGGCGTCGGGGCCATGAAGCCAAGGTCTTCGATCGCTCGCATGACTTTGGGATGGATCGTCAGGTCGCCGAATCGTCCCGCTTCTGCCGCGGGGATGGGTTTTTCTGGTGCCAGGGTCAAATCTTCTCCAGCCGGACTATGAAAAAAGGGCCAGACCGACTCCGTCCAGCCCCCCACGAGTGCCCGATGTCCGTGTATGTACGAGTTGGATTGTATCGGTTTTGACGTCGAAAAGCGACATTGCGTCATGCGACACGATCACAGCGTCACCTATCGCACCAGCCGAACGTGCCCGCGGCTATCGCGGTCGCGGGACGGCAGCCGGAGACTCGGCTCGAGGCAGGCGCGGGGAGGAGGGTGAATGACCTGTTCGGGGCCCTCCGCGGTGGGTGGGGAGTCACTCCTCCCCGCGCCGATGCCGTAGCTCGGCGAGGATCGCGCCCGTCGATGAGGTCCCGAGCCGGCTCGCCCCGGCCTCGATCATCGCGAGCGCCTCGTCGAGCGTGCGGATCCCGCCGGAGGCCTTGACCCCGAGCTTCTCGCCGACCGTCTGTCGAAGGAGGCGCACGTCCTCGACCGTCGCGCCCTCGGGTCCGAACCCGGTCGACGTCTTCACGAAGTCCGCGCCCGCGGCGGCCGCGATCTGCGCGGCGATCACCTTCTGCGCGTCGTCCAGGTAGCCGGTCTCGAGGATGACCTTCACGAGCGCCTCGTTCGCGTGCGCGAGCCCGACGACCGACGCAACCTCGCGCTCGACGGTCGCGTAGTCCTTGTCGATGAGCGCGCCGATGTTGATCACCATGTCCAGCTCGGTCGCGCCCTCGCGCAGCGCGTTCGACGCGGTCGAGACCTTGATCTCGGGCGACTGCCCGCCGTGCGGAAATCCGATGACCGTCGACGTGTCGACCCCGCTGTCCTTGAGCATTCGCGCGGTGATCGGGACGTAGAACGGCTTCACGCACACGGACGCGATGTGCTCCTTGCGGGCGATCGCGCAGGCGTCGACCACATCGCGCTCGGTCTGCGTCGGCTTGAGCACGGCGTGATCGATCATCGCGGCGAGCTCGGGAACGGTCGGCAGGCCCATCGTCATCAGTATCGGCCTCTATGCTCAGACGGTGGCCGGCTCGTTCCGCATCGGACGGATCTTCGGCATCGAGATCAGGCTCCACATCTCGTGGCTGATCATCTTCGCGCTCGTGTTCTTCGGCCTCTGGCAGGGCCAATTCGAAGGCACCGCGTGGTCGCAGGAGAAGCGGCTCGTCATCGCGACCGTGACCGCGCTCCTGTTCTTCTGCTCGATCCTGGCGCACGAGCTCTCGCACTCGCTCGTCGCCCGCCGCTTCAACATGTCGGTCTCGTCGATCACGCTGTTCCTGCTGGGCGGCGTCGCGAACCTGCGACAGGAGCCGCCGAGCGCGAAAGCGGAGTTCTTCATGGCCGCGGCCGGCCCCGCGATGAGCGTGGTCATCGGCATCATCGGCCTCGCGATCGGCGGTGGGGACATCCCGTTCGTGAATTGGTCGGTGCCCGGCGTGCTCGACATCCGCGCGACCCCGTCGCTCGACGGTGTCATCGCGATCGCGAGCTACATCGGGACGATCAACCTGTACCTCGCGGCGTTCAACATGCTCCCCGGCTTCCCACTCGACGGCGGCCGCGTGCTCCGGTCGATCATCTGGGCCGTGCGCGGCGACCGCGCCAAGGCGACCCCGATCGCGGCGCGCGGCGGTCAGCTTGTCGCGGGCCTGTTCGTCCTCTGGGGGCTCGTCCAGTTCACCGACGGCGACGCCCTCTGGTTCTGGCCGCTGCTGCTCGCGTACTTCCTGTACAACGCCGCGACGCAGTCGATGCGTCAGGAGCACCTCGGCGGGCTCGTGGCCGGCACGCGCGTCGCGCCGCTCATGAACACGTCGTTCGCCGCGGCCGATCCGCACTCCTCGATCGCGACGGTCGTCCGCGATCTCATGCTGCCGCGGAATCTGCGCGCCGTGCCGGTCGTGACGAACCAGAATTTCCTCGGCCTGATGACGACCGACGACGTGCGCAAGATCGATCACGACCGCTGGGCGACGACGCCGGTCGAGCAGATCATGACGCCATCCTCGAGCCTCGCGAAGCTCGGGCCGGACGACGATCTCGGACAGGCCCTCGAGCGCTTCGGCGACGCGGCCGTGCTCCCGGTCGTGCGCGACGGGCGGCTCGTCGGCCTCCTCGATCGCGACGGGGTCGTGAACTACATCCGGATGCGCGACCTCTTCGCTCAAGGTCAGCAGGGTCGGTAGATGCGCCGCGCCGCGGCGCTGCTCGCGGCCGCGCTGATCAGCGGGTGCGCGGCGCAGGATGCCGTCAGCGCGTCGGGCCTGCCGCCCACCGCCTCGCTCTCGCCGTCGCCGCGGTTGCCGAGCGGCACGGTCGTGATCCCACCGCAGTCGCGCGCGCCGCTGGCGGACCAGCCGTCGCCGTCGCCGCTGCCGGACTTCCCGCCCGGGGCGTGCACCCTGCCCGGGCTCCCGGATCGGCAGCTCGTCGACCACTGGATCGCTCTCGCGGGACAACACGACATGGCCGCCGTCCGCGATTGCTTCACCGCCGCGTATGGCGTCCCGCCGCAGATCGTCGACCGCTGGGCGAACGAAGGGCTGGTCTCCGCGTACCTCGTGCTCAGCCCAGACGGCACTCTGGTCCGCAACTGCCGCTGGTTCGGCGTCAGCGCCGACTTCCCCGATGGCAACCCGTACGCGCCGGTGCAGGATCCGACGCGGATGTTCCTCGCCGTGGGGATCGGCAACGACGGCGGTCAGCCGCGGATCTTCGCGACCGCTACGGCGATCGCGGTGCCGAGCCCCGAGAACGATCCGAACAACGGCATGCCCTACTGCCCTGCGCGGTGAACCTCGTCCGCGGCCCTAGCGGCCCGCGAGTCGCTCCACGAGCGGCGCGAACTCATCCATGCCGCTCCCGACCATCACATTGCTGATCCCGAGCTCATCGCGCAGCCGCGTGAACTTCTCGACGAGCTCCGCGACGGTGCCGATGAATACGTGCGGCGAGTCGAGGAGCTCCTCGACCGTGAGCCCGCTCGGCTCGCGCTCGTTGATCTTCGCGAGCAGGTCCTCCGCGGCCTTGCGCGGCTCGTCGGTGACGGACGCCGGGCGGAACGCGGGATACGTGTTCAGCTCGATCTCGTCGAAGCGCGGCCCCGCGGCCTCCCGCACCCAGCGGACCTTCTCGCGGGTTGCCTCGAACGTGCAGCTTCGGAAGCCGCTCACCTTCGCGCCGATGCGCGGGGCGAACCCGACGATCTGCGCCTCGCGCCCGGCAAGCCCGAGCACCCGTTTTCCGCCACCGCCGACGAGGATCGGCGGGTGCGGCTTCTGCACGGGCTTCGGCCGCCCGTCCATCTCCGCGATCGTGTAGTGCGCGCCGTTGAACGACAGCTTCTCGTCTCTGAACAGACCCTTCAGGATCGCGATCGACTCCTCGAGCCGCGACACGCGCACCGACACTGGCGCGAACGGGATGCCGCTGGACGTGTACTCAGGCTCGTTCCACCCGGCCCCGATGCCGATGTCCAGCCGGCCCTCGCTCAGGACGTCGAGTGTCGCGAGCTCCTGATGCAGGACGGCGGGGTGGCGCAGGTCGTTGTTCAGAACGAGGTGGCCGATGCGCAGCTTCTGGGTGGCCGTCGCGACGGCCGCGAGGGCGATGTTCGGCGCGAACGTATTGAGCAGATGATCGGAGAGGACGTACGTGCTGTAGCCGATCGCCTCGGCGCGACGCGCCCGCTCCGCGAGGGCCCGCGCGCTGGTGGGCTCTCCGCCGCCGACGCTGAACCGGAACGGGCGCTCCCTCAGGCGTCGCGCTCGAGCCAGGAACGGAGCGCGACGCGGGCAGCCTCCTCGCGGTCGGGTCGCTCGTTCTCGCGGAAATACGCGATCGCGGCGAGCGGGACGTACAGGTCGTACAGCTCGGCCCGTGCCCGCAGATCGGGACCATACGGCTCGAGCGCGCCGTAGGCC
>DATCQC010000179.1:0-5037 GCA_036569685.1 Candidatus Limnocylindria bacterium
CCTCGATTCGAGCGGCAAATTCACGAGTGAGACGGGCTGGTCGGGCGGCGGCGGCGGATGCAGCGCGTACGAGACCGCCAACTCTGCGCAGGCCGGCTTCTCCGGATACCAGCAGGCAAACTGCGGTAGCGCGAGGGCGACCCCGGACGTGTCTCTCGACGCCGATCCGGCCTCTGGCGTTTCGGTCTACGACAGCACCCGCTACCAGGGCCAGAAGGGCTGGTGGAAGGTGGGCGGCACGAGCGCGAGCTCACCGATGTGGGCGGCTCGCTCAGCGGTCGCCGGCGCCGTCGTGAATGCGACCTACGTCTACGGCACCTCGATCACGTACCGTGACATCACTTCGGGCAGCAACGGGGCGTCGTGCCTCATCGGTTACGACCTGTGCAGCGGCCGCGGCAGCTGGTGGACTCCAGTCACCCCGTAGCGGCGAACGCGACCCAAACCGATCGAAGGGCCGTCCGAGAGGGCGGCCCTTCCGTTCTCTAGAGCGGCAGGCGCGCGATGAGCCGCTGTCCGCGGCCCATGGATTCGCGGGCGCCGAACAGCGTCCCGCCGTGCGCCGCGAGGAGGACCCGGGCAAGCTGGGTGCGCGCCCCGACCGCGGGATCGTCGCCCCGCACCATCGTGGCCGCGCCGGCGATGACGGCCATGGTGGCGCTGCCGATCGAGATGACGGCCGAGCCCTTGTCCGTGCGGCAATCGACGCTCACCGATTCAGCGGTCGCGCTCACCTCGCGGAACATCGCATCGAGCGCCTGGCGCAGCCGGTTCGGATCCGCGTTCACGCGCACCGGCGCCACCGGGACGGTCAGCACGACGTGCTGCCGGTCGGACGCGCCGGCCCGGAGCTCGTGGATCATGTCGACGACATTCGTCGTGCGCTTGTCGAGGCGCAGGCCGGCGGCCTCGAGCTCGCCGAGCGACGCGAGGTCATCCGAGAGGAAGACGAGCTGCTCCGCTCGCTTCGTGAGCCGGTCCGCGACCATCGGCGCGACGCCGGAGAGGCCACGGAGCTCGGTGGCGAGCTCGCGTAGCGGTCCGGGGACCTCGTGCTCGAGGATCGTGAGGAGACTCCGGCGCTGGCGGTCGAGGTCGCCGATATGGTGCTGCTCGCGCTGCAGGGTCGACGCGAGGACGACCGCGAGCACGAAGACGCTGATCCGGGTGGCGTAGTTGAACAGCTGCGCAGGGACGTCGGAGATGGGACGCTGGACGACATCGCAGTAGATCCACGCGGCGCTGGCCGCCGCGGCGACGATGAGACCCACGGTGCGCGAGCGCCATGCCGCAGGGAAGATCGGGATGAAGTAGATCGAGGCGAATCCGTAGCTCGACGGCGTGAAGTAGTCGACGAGGCCAATGGCCGCCGTCAATCCGAGCCATGGAGCGGCGTCGCTGATGGTGGAGGTGAGCTTGCGCATCTGCACGACCGGGGGATCATGAGCGGCGGACGGTGCGATTCGCCTCCCCCGCGTGGGTGACGCCGCTGCATACCGCGCGGCGTTCCGGATCTCTGGCAAGATTCGCGAATGGCACCGCATTTGCGCGTCGTCTGTCTCGGTGGGGGCCTCGGCGCGCCGACGGTGATGGCCGGGATGCGCGCTCACACGGACGACATCACCGGGATCATCGCGGTTACAGATTCGGGCCGGTCGACCGGGAAGGTCCGGATCGCGCTCGACCTGCCGGCGCCCGGCGACGTCCGCAACGCGATCGCGGTGCTCGCGGAGGGCGATCCGGTCCTCAAGCGCCTGTTCAATCACCGCTTCGAGACGGACAAGAGCGTCGAGCTCAACGGCATGGCCTTCGGCAACCTGTTCATCGCCGCGCTCGCCCAGCAGGAAGGCTCCTTCCTGCGCGGTGTCGAGGAGGCGGCGCGGCTGCTCGGCATCCGCGGGAAGGTCCTCCCGGTCACGCTCTACAACACGCACCTCTGCGCGAAGCTCGCCGACGATACGGTGGTCGAGGAGGAGGAGAACGTGCGCGGCCTCGGAAAGGCGCGCATCGACCGGATCTTCCTTCGCGATGCCGACACCAAGGCGGCGGCGGGCACGGTCGAGGCGATCGCGGCCGCGGACCTCATCACTCTCGGACCGGGTTCGCTGTACACGACGGTGTGCGCATGCCTCCTCGTGCCGGAGATCGCGCGCGCGATCAGCGAAGCCCGCGGGCTCGTGGTCTACGTCGGCAACACGACGACCCAGCCCGGCCAGACCGATGCGGTCACGCTGTCCGAACACGTCGTCGCGGTGCGCGATTACCTCGGCGGCGCCGGCCTCGACGTGGTGCTGCTCAACGACGACGCGCCGCCCGCCCATCTGCGTGACCACCACGCGGAGCAGGGCATGCGGTACCTCGAGCCGACCGCGGACCAGATCGCGCGCATCGAGCGGCTCGGCGTCCGCGTCGCGATGGCGCCGATCATCGACAAGTGGAGCGGGCCACGCGAGCTCTGGAACAAACAGGACACCATCCGTCACGACGCCACGCGCCTTGCGGACGCGCTGCTCGCGCTCCTCGAGCAGCAGCGCCCCCGGCTGCGAGCGATCCGATGACGACGGTCGCGACGCGGGTGCGCCACTTCCTCTCGATCGCCGACCTCTCCCCAGCGGAGCTCACGGCGCTCCTCGACGACGCCGAGGCCCTGAAGCGCGATCCCGTGCCGGCCGATCCGCCGCTCCGCGGCCGTGCGCTCGCGATGATCTTCGAGAAGCCGAGCCTACGCACCCGCCTGTCGTTCGACGTCGCGATGCGCGACCTTGGCGGCCACAGCTCGTACCTCTCGCCACAGGAGGTCGGGCTCGGCCGTCGCGAGAGCGTGTCCGATGTCGCGCGAGTGGTGAGCCGCTACGTGGACGTGGTCGTGCTCCGCACGTTCGCGCACGAGACTCTCGAGGAGTTCGCGAAGTACTCGTCGGTGCCGGTGATCAACGGCCTGTCGGACCTGACGCATCCGTGCCAGGGCCTCGCCGACATCTTCACGATCCGCGAGCGCACGCGCTCGCTGCCCGACGTGGTCGCCGCGTACATCGGCGACGGCAACAATGTCGCGCACTCGTTCATGCTCGGCGCGGCGAAGACCGGCATGACCCTGCGGGTCGCGACACCCGCGGGCTTCGAGCCGTTGCCGCGGTACCGCGAGCTCGCGGAGCAGGCCGCGCGATCGACCGGCGCGCGCATCACCTTCGGGCAGGATCCGATCGCGGCCGTGCGTGACGCGGACGTCGTGTACACCGATGTGTGGACGAGCATGGGTCAGGAGCAGGAGTACGAGCGCCGCCGCCGCGCGTTCCAGGGATTCCAGGTGAACCGCGAGCTGCTCGCGAACGCGAAGCCGGGTGCGATCGTCCTCCACGATCTGCCGGCGCACCGCGGCGAGGAGATCACCGACGACGTGATCGACGGGCCGCAGAGCGCGGTGTTCGACCAGGCCGAGAACCGGCTGCATGCCCAGAAGGCGGTGCTTCGTTGGATCGTGTGATCCTCTCCGACTGTTGCGAGGACTGGATCATCGAATGGGGCGGTTTCTATGCGGACGGGACCACGTTCAGCTGTCCGGAGGACGGGACCGCGTGGCGCAAGACCGCGTCGGACACATTCACGCGCGGTGATGGCCGCGCGTTCGTTCGTCGCGACCGGAACGGACCGGCCGCCACGTTCCCGTATCTCGCCGCGCAGGATGGACATGAGCCGAACGTCGAGCGCTGTTGCGCGAAGATCCTGCTGCACTACGGCGAACGCATGACCGACGGTCAGTTCTCGTGTCCCGTCTGCGGCACGAAGTGGGAGCGGCGCACGGACCGGCTGCACGGATTGCGCGTCGCGGTGTTCGCGAAGGCGGGATTGCCGGAGCCGTTGACAGTTCAGCCGGGACGCACACGTCCCTTCCTGGTACCCGTGTCGGAGTACTCGCCACCCCGCGAATAGGCCGAAATAGGACCATTTTCGAGCGAACAAGCGGGCTGTCACCTGTTAGATACAGGAGCGGCCAAGCGGCCCCCTACCGGTGGCGCGGGCACCCCGTTATCTCCAGCGTCCCGAAAAGGCGGCCGCGCCCGTCGGGTTCGCGGTCATGGGGAGTTCTCGCGCAGGGGTGGCTATGAACAGCCGCATGCGTCTGAGCGTCACCGTCATCGGTGTGGCGTTCATGATCGCGATCGTCTTCGGCGTAACGGGTGCGCTCGGACCGGGCGGCACGGCCGCCGCGGCGGGCGTGTCAACACTCACGATCCTCTCCGGTCCGGTCGCCGTCCGGCACGCGGGTGGTGACTTCGCATCCGCCGCCGACGGCGCGGTGCTCATCGCGGGCGACACCATCAAGACGGGTGCGGATGCGCGCGCCGTGCTCACGTACTTCGAGGGCTCGACCGTCGAGATGGAGCCGGAGACCGAGCTCAGCATCGACGCCGCGCGCTCCGATGCGAACGGCGACACGATCATCGTCATGCAGCAGAACCTTGGTACGACCTGGCACGTGGTGACCCATCTCATCACGACCGGATCGCTGTACGAGATCCACACGTCGACCGCGACCGCGTCCGTGCGCGGCACACAGTTCACCGTCGACGTCGCGCCGGACGGGACGACGACCGAGACGACGACCGAGGGCGCGGTCGCCAACACCGACGCGCAGGGCACGGCGACGGTGCTCACGCTCCCAGGCGAGCGGACAACGACGCGGAAGGGCGAACCTCCGTCGCGACCGGCGCCAGTGCCGCAGCCCCAGCGCACCGTGACGGTGACCGTCGGTGACCCGAACGCGCTGGTCGTCGACACGCTCGGCCGCGCGAATGGCCTCCACAACGGCAAGAAGATCCTGCAGACGCCCGGTGCGCAGCTCCGGATCGTCGACGGCCACCTCGTCGTGACGCTGCCGGACGTTCCAGACGGCGCGATCACCACGCATCGCGCGCGCGGCGGATCGGCCACCGATCGATCGATCGCCGACGTCAGGACGAAGGTCGAGGACAACGGGCAGCCGGCGGTCGAGCTCGCCGAGACGGTCGCTCCCGGAACGCATGAAGGGGTCGACAT
>DATCQC010000180.1:0-6926 GCA_036569685.1 Candidatus Limnocylindria bacterium
CGTCGCGGCCCTGAAGCTCGGCGCGGCAACGGCCGCCGCACCGGAGGACGTGAGCGCCGCGATCACCCGCCGACTGGGCGCCCAGCCCTCGAACAAGCTGCTGCGCCAGCTCGCGCGTTGCGCGCGCGAATACCGATGTGCCGCCGCACGCAACGCGTTCCTCGGGCGTGGCGAGTGCGCCCTCCCGCTCGGCGCGCCGGCCAACGACGGCGCCGCGCCGCTCGTCGCGCTACGCCGCCGCGACGAGCGCGCGCCACTCGAGCCGAGCGCGTTCAGGGTCACGCCGGCCGACGCCGCGGCCGTGGCGATCGCCCACCTGGCCGCAGGCGGATCGAGCGTCTCGTTCGGTCACGCCTGCGAGGGCGAGCCGCTGGAGATCATCCGCGACGTGGTCGACGTGACCGCGCGGATCCGCGCCGAGACCGGGGCGGGCGACATCGTCCTTCGGACGAGCGGCCCCTCGGCGGCCGCGATCGGTCGCGCGATCGACGCCGGGATCGACCGCGCCGTGGTACGCCTCGTCTCTGCGGCCGGTCCGACCTACGAGCGCATCCATCGCCCGATCGGATTTCGCTGGACCGACGTGCGGGCCGCGCTCCGCGAGGCCGCATTGCGGCGATGCGCGATCACCGTCGAGCTGCTCTCGCTCCCGGGGCTGACCGACCGCGAGACCGAGGCCGGCGCGCTGGTCGCGCTCCTCGGTGAGCTGCCGCCGGGAACGGAACTCCGCCTGGCCGACCTCGCGGCAGATCCCTATGCGTTGCTCGCGGCGCTTCCAGGCGCTGCCACGATCGGCCTTGCGGCGTTGCTCGACCGGCTGCGCGCCGACGCCGCGCATGTGCGGCTGGCGGCCTAGCGGTGTTCCTCGATCGAGCGCGTCTGGTGGTGAAGGGCGGCGACGGTGGACGGGGCGTCATCTCGTTCCGCCGCGAGGCGCACGTCCCGCGCGGCGGCCCCGACGGCGGCGACGGCGGGCGCGGCGGCAGTGTCGTCCTCCGCGTCGACAGCGGGATGACGACGCTGTCCGATTTCCGGTTCCGCAGCAAGCTCGAGGCCGAGGACGGCGCGGCCGGCGGCGGCAAGAACAAGAGCGGCCGGGCCGGCGCCGACCGTGTGGTCCGCGTGCCGGAGGGCACGATCGTCGTCGACCGCGCGACCGGAGAGCGCGTCGCGGACCTGATGACGCCCGACGAGGAGATCGTCGTCGCGCGCGGCGGCCAGGGCGGCAAGGGGAACGCGCGGTTCGTCTCGAGCACCCGGCGCGTCCCGCGCATCGCGGAGGACGGCTCGCCGGGCGAATCGCACGAGCTCGATCTCGAGCTGAAGCTCATCGCCGATGTGGGCCTGGTCGGTCTTCCGAACGCGGGAAAGTCCTCGCTGCTCGCGGCGCTCACGCGCGCGACGCCGAAGATCGCGGCGTATCCGTTCACGACGCTCTCACCCAACCTCGGCGTCGCGCGGCTCGAGGACCGGGAGCTCGTGATCGCCGACATCCCGGGGCTCATCGAGGGCGCCCACACCGGCGCCGGGCTCGGCGAGGAGTTCCTCCGGCACATCGAGCGCACTCGGCTCATCGTGCACGTCGTCGATCTCGCGCTCGAAGATCCGATCGCCGACATCGCCGTCGTCGACAGAGAGCTCGCCGCGTACGGACGGGGGCTGATGGAGCGGCCGCGGCTCTTCGCGCTCAACAAGCTCGATCTCTTCGACGCCCGCGACCGCGCCGAGGCCACAGCGAAGCGCCTGGGGCCGGGCGCCATCGCGGTCTCGGCACTCACCGGCGAGCACGTGCCCGAGCTGCTGAAGCGGATCTTCACGGCCTGCGCGCCGCGGGACATCGTCGCGGATCGCGGACCCGGCGAGCGGCGGATCGTGTTCGCGGGCGGCGGGCGCGACTGGACCGTGCGGAAGGACCCCGACGGGTTCCGGGTCAGTGGCGACCGCGTCGAGCGGCTCGCGACGGGCATCGACTGGGAGAGCCCGGACGCCGCGGCGTACTTCCAGCTGCTGCTGCAGAAGAACGGCGTCGAGAAGGAGCTGCGCCGGCTGGGTGTGCGCAGCGGCGACACCGTCCGCATCGGCTCGAAGGTGCTCGAGTGGACCGAGGGCGGCACCGCATGAGGGTCGGGGTCTTCGGCGGAACGTTCGATCCTGTCCACGTGGGGCATCTCGCGATCGCGAACGCGGCCCTCGAATCCGTGCCCCTCGATCGGGTCCTGTTCGTGCTCGCGCGACGATCGCCATTGAAGGAGCGCGACCCGGTCGCCGGCGAGGCGGATCGCCTGCGGATGCTGGAGCTCGCCGTCGCCGGCGAGCCGCGCTTCGTCGTGTCGCGCGTCGAGCTGGATCGCGACGGCCCGTCCTACACGGTCGACACGCTCGAGCGGCTCTCCGGCCCCGATGACCTGTTCCTGATCCTCGGCGGCGACGCGGTCGCGGACTTCCCGCGGTGGAAGGACCCCGAGCGGATCGCGAAGCTCGCGACGCTCGTCGTCGCCGAGCGGCCGGGCGCGCCGGATCGCGTCGGCGATGCGCCGACCATCGTGTTCGACGCGCCGCGGCTCGACATCAGCTCGCGGGAGCTGCGCGCGAGGGCCGCCCGCGGCCTGTCGCTGCGATACCTTGTTCCAGAGCCCGCGTGGAAACACCTCGAGGCTCGCCGGCTCTACCGCACGGAGGGATCGACGTCGCGAACGACCTGAGCCCGCGCGCGCTCGCCGACCTGGTCGTCGAAGCGGCGACCGACAAGAAGGCCGAGGACATCCTCGTCATGAACGTGTCCGAGGTCACGACGATCGCGGACCTCTTCATCCTGTGCAGCGGCCGCGGAGAGCGGCAGGTCCAGGCGATCTCCGATGGCATCGTCGAGCGGGCCAAGGCCGCGGGTCGCATGCCGGTGGGCGTGGAGGGCTACGGCGAGGGCCGATGGATCCTCATCGACCTCGGCGACGTGATCGTGCACGCGTTCGTCCCCGAAGAACGGCATCTGTACAACCTCGAGCGGCTCTGGGGCGATGCGCCGGTCGTGCTCAAGATCGAGTGACGCGCTAGACGCGCTGGTGCCTCGCGGGCCGCGGGCGTTTTTGGCGGAGCGCCGACCAGCGCCACCACACGATCCCGTAGACGATCACGCCGATGACCCCGCAGAGCAGGTCGTTCATCTGATCCTGCAGGTCGCGGACGTTGTGCGTGCCGAGCAGGACGTCGCCGTAGAACTCCTGGATCTCGAGGACCACGTGCGGCAGGGTGGCGAGGCCCATGCCCGTGAGGATCGGGAAGCCGAAGGCGCCCGCGATCACGATCGCAAGCGCGCCTGGGCCGTGCGTATGCGGGATGTGGTCCCACTCGAGCCACGCGTTGTACAGGTTGAGCGAGTTGCCGAGCATGTCGACGAAGAAGATCGATAGGTACAGGTCGTCGTACCACCACGGGTACTCTCGCCATTCCCGCTTGCGGTAGCGAAGCTTCCAGAACAGCGGGAACAGCATCGCGAAGCCGAACGAAATGATCACGTCCCTCGGACCCAGCGACTTGCCGGCGTAGCGCTGATCGCTGCCGTTCACGATCGCGTCGACGCTCATCGCGAGAATGCCGAGGCGTAGCACCGCGTTGAGGAACGCTCCGGCCGGCGCGTGTGTCCGGCCCAGGACCGGGACGCGGGAGAGCGCGCGCACACGTGCCATGGGCTGCCGCGGATGCAGGGGTCGTGCCCGGGTCGGTCAGATCCCGAGCAGCCGCTCCATCTGGCCGAGCGCGCGGTCGACGCGCTCCGGGTGCGACGACGCGACCGGCAGCAGGTAGGTGCCGCGCAGCGCCACGACGACAAGAGCCGCGAAGTCGTCGGGGTCGATGTCCGTGTTGATGCCCTGCTCGGCCCGCGCGCGGCGAAGGAGCGTCCGCATCATCCCGTGCCAGGCGTCATCCGTGGCCTGCATCAACGTACCGATGACCGGGTCGCGCGGCGCGCGCAGGGCGAGCTCGCCCATCACCGCGAAGAGGTCCGGCTCCTCGCGAGCCAGCCGCCGGAGCCCGCTGAAGTGCTGGCGCAGCTGGTCGACCGCGGTGCCCTCCGACGTCAGCGTCGAGCGGAATCGCGTGAAGGCGTGGCCCACCACGCCCCGGACGAGCGCCTCCTTCGTCGGGAAGTGGTAGTGGAGAG
The DNA here is from genome assembly GCA_036569685.1 of Candidatus Limnocylindria bacterium. Lineage (GTDB taxonomy): Bacteria > Chloroflexota > Limnocylindria > P2-11E > P2-11E > UBA4735. Next base: position 4,160 of record DATCQC010000180.1, read on the forward strand.
TGGCGATGTTGACGCCCACGGCCTTCGCGATGTCCCGTGTCCGGAGGCCCTCGAAGCCGCGCTCTGCGATCAGCTTGTAGGCCGCGAGCACGAGGCTCTCACGCCTGCTTCCAGGGGCCTCTTGACTCTCCATCAATCAGATGATTGACTGACAAGACGAGAAAAACAAGGGGAATCGCAATGCGGTCCACATCGGCTCCTCCACCGCGCCTGGCCCGGCTCAAGGCCGCCACTCACATCGTCAACGGCATGGTCGCCCACATCGCGGGCCGGCGCTGGACCCCACTCTGGGGCGTGATCCGCCACCGGGGCCGGCGATCGGGACGCGCGTACTTCACCCCGGTGGTCCTGCGGCCGGTCCCGGGCGGATTCGTGGTGCCGCTCCCCTGGGGGCCGACGACCGACTGGTGCCGCAACGTGCTGACCGCCGGTCGCGCCCAGGTCCACTGGAAGGGCACTGATCGGGACGTCGAACGGCCCGAGGTGGTCGAGGTCGCCTCCGTGCGCGACGCGTTCGATCCGTTCTCGCGCCTCGTGATGGCGCGGGTCCAGATGACGCGGTGCCTGATGCTGCGCCTGGCCTGAGCGGCGGAGGGCGAGCGCGGCCGGTACACTCCAACTCTCGGTGAGCGCATTTCCTCGATTTTCCGGCCGCCCATCGCCCCGCGCGGGGCTGTAGCTCAGTTGGTAGAGCGCTTGAATCGCACTCAAGAGGTCAGGGGTTCGAATCCCCTCAGCTCCACAAGACCTAGGAGCCGGCCGGTGGGAGCTTGCTCACACCGAGCGGCGACGACGGTCTTGGAAGGCGCGAAGCGCCTTACTGAATGGGGACCGGCGCAGCCGCTCGCGGCGTACAAGGCCGCAGAGGAGCGCGAAGCCTCCCGATGAGAGACTTCAGCAGCGATCCCGACCGGCAGGCGAACATCGCGTTCGCGCTCATCGTGCTCGGGATCATCTTCGTCGGCGGGCTCACGATCTGGCTCTTCTATGGAGCGCAGTTCTAGGCACCGCGCGCGAACAGGGGGAGCGAGATGGCCACGCCGCATCTGCAGAACTACATCGACGGCCGCTGGACGGACGCAGCCAGCGGTGAAGCGTTCGAGGATCTTGACCCCGCGACCGGCCAGCTGATCGCGACGGCGACGAAGTCGGCGAAGGCCGACGTCGACCGCGCGGTGGACGCCGCGCGGCGCGCGTTCGAGTCGTGGCGCCTCTTCCCCGCGCCGAAGCGCGGCGAGATCCTCTACCGGGCCGGCGAGCTCATGCTCCAGCGCAAGGACCAGCTCGCTCGCGAGATGACGAGCGAGATGGGCAAGGTCCTCGCGGAGGCGCGCGGGGACGTCCAAGAGGGCATCGACATGACGTACTACACGGCCGGCGAGGGCCGCCGCCAGTTCGGCGACGTCGTGCCGGCCGAGCTCCCGAACAAGTGGGCGATGTCCATGCGAGCGCCACTCGGGGTCGTCGCGGCGATCACGCCGTGGAACTTCCCGTTCGCGATCCCGACCTGGAAGATCATGCCGGCGCTCGTCCTCGGCAACGCGGTCGTGTTCAAGCCCGCCTCCTACACGCCGATGCTCGCGGTGCGGCTCGTCGAGCTGCTCGAGGAGGCCGGCCTGCCGAAGGGGGTGCTCAATCTCGTCCTGGGGCCGGGCGGCGCGCTCGGAGACGCGCTGGTCACGCACCAGGGCGTCGACCTCGTGTCGTTCACCGGCTCGAGCGACGTCGGCTCCCACATCAGCGAGATCGCCGGGAAGCAGCTGAAGCGCGTATCCGCGGAGCTGGGCGGCAAGAACGCGATCGTGGTGATGGAGGACGCCGACCTCGACCTGGCACTCGAGGGGATCGTGTGGTCCGCGTTCGGCACGTCCGGCCAGCGCTGCACCGCGGCGTCGCGGGTGATCACGAACCGCGCGGTCGCGAACGAGCTCATCGATCGCCTCGTGGCGCGGGCCAACAAGCTGAAGATGGGCCACGGCCTCGACGCGGGCACTGACCTCGGGCCTGTCATCTCGAGCGAGGCCCAACAGAAGGTCCACAGCTACATCCCGATCGCGGAGAAGGAGGGTGCCACGGTCGCCGCTGGCGGCAGGATCCCGACGGACGGCGCGCTCGGAAAAGGCTTCTTCCACGAGCCCACGGTGCTCGTGGACGTGAAGCCGAACATGCGGGTCGCCCAGGAGGAGATCTTTGGCCCGGTGACGGCGGTCATCGAGGTGAAGGACATCGACGAGGCCATCCGGGTGGTGAACTCGACGAAGTACGGCCTGTCGTGCTCCATCTTCACGAAGAACGTCAACAACGCCTTCCGCTTCATGCGCGACGCGGATACCGGGCTCGTCTATGTGAACGCGGGCACGATCGGCGCGGAGATCCAGCTGCCGTTCGGCGGCACGAAGTCGACCGGGAACGGCCATCGCGAAGCCGGTCGCGCCGCGCTCGACGTCTACGCCGAGTGGAAGTCCATCTACGTCGACTTCTCCGGGAAGCTCCAGCGCGCCCAGATGGACGACGCGAATTCGCCTGGCTAGGCCGTCGATCCAGCTGGGAGCGTGAACACGATCCGGGTGCCCTGACCGGGCGCGCTCTCGGCGCGGATGGTCCCGCCATGGGCTTCGACCAGCCCCTTCGCGATCGCGAGGCCGAGCCTGGCGCCGGGTGAGTCCGTCGACTTGCTGAAGCGGTCGAAGATCCCGGCGACCGCGTCCGGTGCGATGCCCGTCCCGGTGTCGCGCACCGTCACCTCGACCCGCCCGCCCGCCAGGCG
>DATCQC010000181.1:0-14472 GCA_036569685.1 Candidatus Limnocylindria bacterium
CACGAGGTGATGCTCCTCCATCGCCTCGAGCACGATGTCCTTCGCCTTGGGGTGCTCGATCAGCGCCGGATAGAAGATCTCTTCCTCGATGTTCTCGTGGATCGTCAGCTCCTTGAGGAGCTTGGTCCACTTCTGCTCGCGGGTCTTGACCGCGCGCTCGGTCGTCTCCTCGAGCTCGGTCATGAGCTTCTTGGCCTTCTCGTGATCCGCCTTCAAGAGGGCAATGGCATTCATCTGGTCTCCTCCATCTCGGTGATGGCTTGAACCAGAGGCAAGTCGGCTGCCAAGATCGGTCGTTCATCGCGTGTAACGGGGATCGCGGCGGCTAGGTCGGGCTCGACCCCGTGATCGTCGCGCGAGACACCTTCATCGCGGGCGCGAGGCACACGACCGTGCCCATCCCGTTCGTGCTCCACCAGTCGCGCACGCACCGTTGCGGCCCGAGCAGATCGATGCCGGCGAACAGATCGAGCGCGCTCATCGTGTAGCGCACGTTCGCGAGCGCGCGGGTGATCCGGCCGTCCTCGATGAGGAACGTGCCGTCTCGGGTCGTGCCGGTCATCGTCGCGCGTTTCGGGTCCGGCGTATTCGTGTAGTGAAAGCGCGTGATGAGGATGCCGCGGGTCACGCTTCCGATCAGCTCCTCGCGGGTCGCGGTGCCGCCGGCCATGACCAGGTTGCCGGCGTGCCCTCCGTGCCCGTAGCGTTTCGGGTCCGCTGCGTGCCCGGTCGATGCGGTCCCCGCGGCCTTCGCCGACCAGCGGTCGTACACCGGACCCCTCGCCACGCCACGCTCCACCAGGGTCACGCGTCGCTTCGGTGTGCCCTCCGGATCGAACGGGATCGCGAGCTGGCCCACCTGGAGCGCATCATCGTGGAGCGTGAAGCGACTCCCGGTCACCGCGCTGCCGATCGCGTCGGACAGGAACGACCGGCCCTCGCGCACCGATTGCCCGGACAGCCCGGTGATCGACATGATCCGGAGGATCTCGGCAACGGCGTCCTCCTCGAAGACCGCCTCGTAGTCCCCGGGTGCGAGCTGCACCCGGTCGCGGTCCAGCGCGCACTTGTCGATCGCACGGCCGGCGATGCCCGCGGGATCGAGATCGCTCGCGCGATGCGAGAGATCGTCGGCGTATCCGCTGCCGCCATGATCGCCGAGGACGAGCGTGCGCAGGTACGCCACGGTGGCCGGCGCGTATGCCGCGACCCCGTTCGTGTTGGCGACCGCGTCCTCGGTGACGTCGACGCTGTGCGTGCCCGCGGCCCGGAAGCCCGCGGCGATCGCGGCGTCGCAGATCTGGCCGATCGCCGTCGCCTGGAGCGCCGGATCGAGCGCCGCGGTCGCGTCGTCGAACGCGATCGGCGGCCGGTACAGGGATGCGGTCGCGAGGCCGGGCCAGTCCGCGTTCGGCGTCTGGAGCCGGGCGAGCACGGCGGCGCGCGCGAGCAGCTCGCGAAGGTCGGCCGGATCGAGCGAGTTCCCCGCGGTGGCGCCGACGGCCGACCCGACGATCGCGCGAGCATGCACGTGGGTCTCATCGGAGACGGCGTTCTGGTGGACGGACGAATGCGAGTAGCGCGTCACCGCCGCCCGGCGGCGATGCACCCACAGGTCGGCCTCCTCGAGTCCGCTCGCCGCGAGCGCCTCGTGGAGCGGCGCGAGCAGCGCATCCGGACCGAGGATGGAGCTCACGCCCGGACCTCGTTCAATCTCTCGGCTTCGCCTCGAGACTCGCTCATGACTGATCGAGTTCGCTCGTCGCGGCGAAGCCGCTCCTCGCTCACGCCCGGACCTCGATCGGTCGGTCTCGAAAGCGCGCGTGCGCCGCGCCGTGGCCAACGCGCATGAGCTGGAGCGGCTCGCCCTTCGCGCAGCTGATGAAGCCGTGGAGCTCCCAGTCGTCGCCGACACCGTCGCAGCTGCCCCAGAAATCCGGCGTGAGGGACTGGAAGGCCACGCCGCGCACGTACTCTCCGACCTCGCCGTTCCTGATGACCCGCGCGACCTGGGTGGAGAAGTGGAAGTTCTGGCGCTTGTCGTCCAGGGAGTACGAGGCGGGCGACTCAAGGAGCAGGCCGTCGTCGATGCCCCGAAGGAGGTCCGCGTATTTCGCATCGCCGGGCTCGAGGCTCACGTTCACCATCCGGACGATCGGGAAGTGCTGCCAGCCCTCGGCCCGCGCGCAGCCACCGCTGCGCTCGATGCCGAGCGCGCCGGCGGTCTCGCGGGAGCTCAGGTACCCGCTGAAGATCCCGCGCTCGACCAGCGGGGTGCGCGTCGCCGGGACGCCGTCGTCGTCCCAGCCGAACGTGCCCATGCCGCCGGGAACGGTCGCATCGGCGGTGAGATTCACGAACGGCGAGCCGTAGCGGAGGATGCCGCGATCCTCCGGCCACATGAAGGTCGTCCCGGCGAACGCCACCTCGTGCTCGAGGACACGGTCCGACTCGGTGGGATGGCCGCAGGACTCGTGGACGAGCAGCGCGAGGAACGGCTGATCGATGAGCAGCGTGGTCGGCCGCTCGACCGCGGGCTTCGCGGCGAGGATCGCCTCCGCATCGCGCGCGAACGTGCGCGCGTGCGCGAGCACGTCGAGCTCCTCGACGTACTCCCAGCCCGCCTGCCGCACGTTCCGCATGTCGCTTCGCGTCGCGGGCTTGGCCCCGGCCACCGCTGCCGTGATGTTCAGCCCCGCGCCGCACTCGACGATCTCCTGCCGTACGTCGGTGCCCTCGCTCGTCACGAGGCGCTTGCGGGTGCGGTACGACGCGACCGAGACGCGCCGGAGCTTCGCGTTCGGCGTGGCCAGGATCGCGTCCGCGGCCCGGAGGAGCTCGATGCGCTCGGTCAGCGGCACGGCGAACGGATCGCGGCGCACCGGCGTGCGGTATTCGCCGCGCTGCGGCTCAGCCGGGGCCAGGATCACCTGCCGGCGCTGGACCGTCGCCGCGGCCTCGGCGCGCGCGATCGCCTGCTCGAACAGCGGGACGACGACGGACTCGCCGGCGAAGCGGTCCGATGCCGCGAAACCCCATGAGCCCTGGTGGAGCACCCGGACCCCGACGCCGCGATCGCTGTCGCGGTCGATCCCCTCGACCTGACCGTCCTTGATGGACACTGTCTCGCTCTCGCGTTCGACGTAGCGCGCGTCGGCGTAGCTCGCTCCGCTCCGCGCAGCCCAGTGGACGGCGTTCTCGAGGCGGCTATCTTCGAGCACGCCTTCAGGCTAGACTTCTAACGAAACGGCGCGCGTTCCGGCTGAAGCGTCCGAGTCGAGCTGCTCGCGGACATCGTGTCCCTCCTCATGGGATCCGGTGGTCGGGGAGAAAGATCGAGCGGATCATTCGAACGAGTCGGGTGGAACGCGGAGCGCCTACATAACGGAGAAACCCATTGCCCGACGTCGCCCTCCTAATTGACTGGGAGAACGTCTACTACACCTTGCGGCAGCACACCGAAGGCCCGCTGCCATCCTCGCTTTCCATCCTCCAGGCCATCCTGCAGAAAGCGGCCGAGTTCGGTCCCGTCCGCGTGAAGCAGGCGATCTTCGGATCCGAGGTCGTCTCGCAGGACGAGACGCTCCTCATGGCGCTCGAGTTCACCGGCATGGAGCCGGTCGCGGTCGCGCAGCGCATGAGCGGCCGCCTGCTGAAGGGCCGATCCGACGCGGTCCTCATCACCCGCACGATGAAGCTCCTCTACAAGGAGCGCCCGGACATCGACGTCTGGTTCATCGTGTCCGGCGATCGCGACCTGAACGCCCTGTGCAAGGCGCTCAAGGACGAGGACAAGGCGGTCTACCTGATCGCCGGGGACAAAGCCCTCGCGAACGAGCTGCGCGACTCCCCGTACCTCCGCGACGGCGTCTTCCTCCTCGAGGACCTCATCCCGGAAGCGCGGTGGACCCGCACCGGCATCCTGCGAACGGACGACACCCAAGCCGGCAAGGACGAGGCGCCGCGCACACGGACCCGCGGGGTCCGGGGTGGCGCCGGCCGCGGCCGTGGCGGCGCCCCGGTGCGCGTCGCCGTGCCGGCGAGCATCCCGGCGGTCGTGCCGACGGGCTCACCCGAATCCGAGAAAGAGCAGCGCCGGCTCGCCGTGCTCCTGCTCGACCAGCTCGTCGCGCTCCGCGCGGACCAGATGCCGCGGGGCGACTTCGTTCGGAGCGTCGTGCCGCTCTCGCACAAGGAAGCGTCGAGCGTGCTCGACCAGCGCATCGACTTCGGGATCGCGCAGCACCACATCAAGGCCGAGCAGCCCGCGCGCACGCGGCTCAAGGACAAGCAGCTGCTGTCGCTGGAGTTCAGCGATGCGCTCGTCGCCGAGACGCTGTTCCATCTGGTCCGGGTGCTCCGGCGTATCGATTCCGTCACCAGCAAGGACACCCGCCGCATCCCGGCGGTCGAGGCCGTCCTCGATCCGCTCTCCCGCGCCGACCAGCCCGGCGGCCTCGCGAAGGGCAAGGCGCAGCGCCGCATGCTGCTCGAGACGCTCTTCAACATCGCCGAGGAGCGCGGCGCCATCGCGACCGAGCAGGTGTCGCGAGACGGCCGCAACGTGACGATGTGCTGGCTCAGCGAGGGACATCCCCTCGTGAAGTACGCGCGCCAGCCGAGCGCCGCGATCGTCCACCTCTTCAACTTCGTCGGCAGCACCCGCGCCAAGGACGACAAGGCGGACTGGGTGAATACGGCGCTGTTCAGCGAGCTGCTCTCCCGCGTCGAGGGCGATGCCCTCGAATCGAACATCCGGCGTGCCGTCGAGAGCGGGCTCATGAAGCCCGAGGAGCACGGCCGCAAGGCCGGCTACATCATGGATCGCGCGCACTCCGACGCCCGCGTGATGCTCGGCGACTTCTCGCGGCTGAACGGTGAAGGCCACGAGGACGAGCCGAGGATCGCCGTGGTCGCAGCTCTGGACGACCGCGATGAAACTGGAGACGATCCCGACGCGACACACGATGACGCCAACGTGTCCGGAGCGTCCGAAGAGACGGCGAAGCCCCGCCGGAGGCGCGGCCGGCGCGGCGGACGAGGACGCCACAAGCCGCCGGCGGCGGCGGCGTCCTAGACCTCGAGATCCACCGCGATCAGCTGAGTCACCGCGTCGCGCAGCCGAGCCAGCACCGGCAGATGATCCGGGTGGCTCGCGTACGCCCCGAGGCCGTCGCGGTCGTCGAACGTCTCGAGAAGGACGTGCGTATAGCCCTGCGCGCGGGCCGGGCTGACGTTCTCCCCCACCTCGAGCGAGCGCAGCGACGGGACCTTCGCCCGCAGGGCGCGGATCTCATTCAGGATCGCGGCGCGTTCCGCGGGCGGAACACCGTCCTTGAACGCCCACAGCACGACGTGGCGGATCACGGGCGCGATGATTGCACGTCGTTGCGGTAACGGTTTCGTGACGGCCGCGCCCATGGCACCGCCGCTGCGCCATGGGCCACGATGGCCGCGGCACGGGCGCGCCTCGTACTCATCGTCGAGGACGACAAGACGACCGGAGACCTGCTCGCCAGCGCGATCAACGATCAGCGGGGCTACCGGGCGGTGACGGTCGAGAGCGGTGACGCGGCGCTCGATGTCCTCGGTCGCATCGATCCTGATCTTCTGGTGCTCGACATCCGGATGCCCGGCATGTCCGGGCTCGAGCTCTACGACCGCGTGCGCGCCGATCCGCGGTTCCGATCGCTGCCGGTGGTGTTCGAGACGGGCACCGGGCGCGAGCATGCCGCGGAGCTTCGCGAGCGGGGCATCGCGACCTACATCAAGAAGCCGTTCGACCTCGATGAGCTCGTCCGATTCGTGAAGCGGCTCGTGCCGCCGCGGAACGGGAACGCGACGGCGCCCTAGGTCTTGGGACCGGACCTCGCGAGGCGCTGCTCCATCTCCTCCGACTCGACCCGATCCTTCGTGAGCTGAGAGCTCTCGACCAGGTCGCGGAACCCCTCGGCATCCAGCTCCAGGACCTCGCTCGGCGCGGTCGCGCGAACGGTCGCGTTGCGCACGGTCCCGCTGAGCAGTCCGATCTCGCCGAAGAAGTCGCCGGGCTTGAGGGTCGAGATCTCCCGCTCGCCCTGCGGCCCGTTCTGGCGGACGCTCGCCGCGCCGCGGGTGAGGATGAAGAACGAGTCGGCGGGCTCGCCCTCGCGGATGATCGTCTGGCCGGACAGGAACCGCCGGATCTTCATCCGCTCGACCTCGCGCTCGAGCGTCGCGCTCGGCACATCCGGGAAGCTGCGGCGCATGTGCTTGAGCTCCTCGATGTAGCGCTCCGCGTGGAGCACCGCGGTCGTGGCGTCGCCGACGGCCGTGGTCACCTGCTTCGCGAGCTGCGCTCGGGTGTCGCCGCACGCGTACACGCCCGGGATGTTCGTGCGCATGTACTGGTCGGTCAGCAGGTAGCCGTTCTCGTCGTGATCGATGTGCTCGTCGAAGAGGTGCCGCCCGACGGGCTTGAACCCGATGAACACGAAGACGCCGCCGACCGGGATCCGCTCGACCGCGCCGTCGCGCTCGACGTCCATCCAGCGGACCTGGGTGTCGCCGCCGATCTCCTTCACCGTCGCCGGCGTGATCGCTTTCACGTTGTCCATGCCGAGCAGCCGGTCCTGGAGGATCGACTGCGCGCGGAAGTCGTTCCGGCGATGCACGAGGCTCAGGTTCTTCGCGAAGCGCGTGAGGAAGAGGCCTTCCTGGAAGGCGGAGTCGCCGCCGCCGATGACGGCGAGATCCTCCCCCTTGAAGAACGCGCCATCGCAGACCGCGCAGTACGAGACGCCGCGGCCGTGGAACTCGGTTTCGCCGGGGACCTCGAGCTTCGTCGGCTCCCCGCCGACCGTGACGATCACGGCGTATGCCCGATGGACGGTGCCGTCGTCCATCTCGACGACCTTCCAGTCGCCGTCGCTCCGGATCTTCTTCACGGGCGAGTACGGCTGGATCTTGAGACCGAACTTGGTCGCATGGGCGCCCATCTTCTCGGCGAGGGCGCGTCCCGTGATCGATTCCTCGCCCGGCCAGTCCTCGATGAGGTCCGTATTCAGGAGTTCGCCGCCGATGTCCTTGGCCTCGAACAGGACCGTCGACATGTTCGCGCGGGCGGCGTAGAGGCCAGCGGTAAGGCCCGCCGGACCACCGCCGATGATGATCAGATCGTAGTCAGCCATAGATAGAATCTAGAACAGGTATGGACCCCTCTTCTATTCGTTACCTCGCCTTGGGCGACTCGTTCACCATCGGCACCGGCACAACACCCGACAAGGCATTCCCCGCGTTGCTCGCGGGGAAGTGGCGCGCGGCCGGCCGCGCGGTCGAGCTGCTGAACCCCGCGGTCAACGGCTACACGACCGACGAGCTCATCACCCGGGAGCTTCCGCACGTCGCGGTCTTCCGGCCGACGTTCGTCACGCTGCTCATCGGAGCGAACGACATCGTCCGTGGCGGCAGCGACGACAAGCGGTATCGCGGGCAGCTGCGCCGGATCTACACACAGCTGCGCGACGACGGCGTTCCGGGGCCCGCTATCGTCGCCTTGCCGCAGCCGGAGTGGTCGCGTTCGCCGGCGGCATCGCCGTACGGGACGACCGAGGCCCTGCTGACCCGCATCGCGCACTTCAACGCGATCGCGATGGAGGAGGCCGAGACCGCCGGAGCCCGGTTCGTCGACCTCTATCCCCTCATGCATCGCCAGGCCGCCGCGGAGATGCTCGCGACCGACGGCCTGCACCCGAATGCCGAGGCTCACGAGGAGTGGGCCCGGACGCTCTCGGAGAAGCTCGTCCTCACGCCCGTCCAGTGATCGGGATCGCGGCACCGGTGATCCCCGACGCCTCGGTGCTTGTGAGGAACAGGATCAGCGCCGCCGCCTCCGTGGGCTGCACCCACGTTTTCGGATCGGCCTTCGGCATGTTCGCGCGATTCACCGGGTGGTCGATCGTTCCAGGCAGGATCGCGTTCGCCGTGATCCCCTGGTCCTTCGTCTCCGCGGCGAGCGCCTCCGTCCACCGGACCACCGCGCCCTTCGCCATCGCGTAGCCCGCGCTGTTGCGGCCGCCCTTCAGCGCCGACGCGGCCGCCACCGACACGATCCGGCCGTACGCGCGCGCGCGCATCGGCACGAGGCACGCGGCCGCCGGCACGACGACCGTCGCGACGTTCTGCTGCCAGAGCGCGTCCATCCGGGCGAGGTCGTCCGCGGGTCCGGCCCCGAATCCGCCGGCAAGGCTCGCGAGCACGTCGAGCCGGCCCCACGCACGCAGCACGCGCTCGACGAACGCGTCCATCGACGCGCGGTCGGCGACGTCCGCATCCGCGATGAGCAGCCTCGGATCACCCTCGGCCCCGGCGAGGGCGCCGAGCGCTGCGCGCAGCGCGGTCGCCTTCGCGGTGTCGCGTGCCGGGATCGCGACGTGCGCGCCGGCTTCGAGATACGCGCGGACCACCGCATGTCCGAGGTTACCCGTCGCGCCGGTCACGACCACGCTGCGGCGATCGAAATCGGGCATCGCCGCTTAGACTACGCACGGATGACCCTTCTCGACCGGATCCACAGTCCCGCCGATCTGCGGGCCCTCGACCGCGAGGAGCTCGGACAGCTGTGCCGCGAGATCCGCGAGTACACGGTCGACGCGGTCCAGCAGACCGGCGGCCACATCAGCTCGAGCCTGGGCGCGACGGAGCTCACGGTCGCGCTCCATCGGGTCTTCGACTCGCCCCGCGACAAGCTCGTCTGGGACACCGGGCATCAGGGCTACGTTCACAAGCTCCTCACCGGCCGCCGGGAGCGGTTCGGCACGCTTCGCCAGTTCGGCGGCATCTCCGGCTTCCTGGTCCGCACGGAGTCGGAGCACGATCAGTTCGGCGCGGGACACGCCGGCACGTCGATCTCCGCCGCGCAGGGCATGGCCGTGGCCCGAGACCTCTTGGGCGGCGACGAGCACGTGGTCGCGATCATCGGCGACGGCGCCCTCACCGCTGGGATGGCCTGGGAGGCGCTCAACGACATCGGCGCCCGGCGCACCCGCATGATGGTCGTCCTCAACGACAACGGCATGAGCATCGCGCCGAACGTCGGCGCGGTCTCTCGGATGCTCGAGACCGTCCGCACCGCGGCGCCGTACCGCGAGCTGAAGCACGTCGCCCGCACGGTCCTCGAGCACATGCCCGCCGGCGACCTCGCGGAGGAGGCACGCCGCCGGTTGTTCACCTCGCTCAAGGCGATCTTCATCCCGAACATCCTGTTCGAGCAGTTCGGATTCACGTACTTCGGACCGGTCAACGGTCACGATCTCGACGCCGTTGAGGGCGTGCTGAAGAAGGCGCGCGACTTCCGCGACGGTCCGGTGTTCGTGCACGTGCACACGCAAAAGGGCCACGGGTACGGGCCGGCCGAAGAGGACAACCAGAAGTGGCACGGCGTGTCGGCGACCGGCGCACTGCCGGCCCGGGCGCCGCAGTACACGAAGGTCTTCGCCGACGCCGTGGCCGAGACGATGCGCCGCGAGCCCACGGCCGTCGCGATCACGGCGGCGATGCCCGCCGGTACCGGGCTCACGCCGCTGTTCACGGAATTCCCGACCCGCCTGTTCGACGTCGGCATCTGCGAGCAGCACGCCGTCACGTTCGCGGCGGGCCTCGCGACGCAGGGGATCGTGCCGATCGTCGCGATCTACTCGACCTTCCTGCAGCGGGGCTTCGATCAGGTCGTGCACGACGTCGCGATCCAGGAGCTGCCGGTGGTGTTCGCGATGGATCGCGGCGGCATCGTCGGCGACGACGGCCGCACCCACCAGGGGCTCTTCGACATCGCGTACCTCCGACCGCTTCCGGGGATCGTGCTCATGGCCCCGAAGGACGAGGCCGAGCTCCGGCAGATGGTCTGGACCGCGGTCCGGTACGCCGAGCACGGCGGGGGCCCCATCGCCTTCCGATTCCCACGCGGCACCGGCACGGGCGCGGCGCTCGACGCACCGCTCGCGGAGCTCCCGATCGGCATCTCCGAGACGCTGCGCGAAGGCGCCGACGTCGCGATCCTCTGCTACGGGCCGGTCGCGAACGACGCGCTCGTCGCGGCGGATGCGCTCGCGGCAGTGGGCATAGAGGCGACCGTCGTGAACGCCCGATTCGCGAAGCCGCTCGACGTCGAGCGGTTCCTCGCGATCGCCGCACGCATCGGGCGCGTGCTGACCGTCGAGGAGCACGTCATCGCGGGCGGCTTCGGGTCGGCCGTGAGCGAGCTGTTCGTCGAGCGCGGCGCGAAGGTCGAGCTCGAGATCCTGGGCGTCCCGGACGAGTGGGTGGACCACGGCGCGCAGAAGCTCTGGCGGAAGCACTTCGGTCTCGACGCCGAGGGCATCGCCGCGGCCGTGCGGCGCCGTTGGCCGCGCCTGGCGCGCGATGTGTCCGAACGCGAGAACGCCGGCTAGTCCCGCGCGCGTCGTCTTCCTCGACGACGGCGGCGTTCTGAACGACAACGATCGCCGCGCCGTGGAGTGGCGCCGGCTGCTCGGTGAGTTCTTCGCACCGCGCCTCGGGGGGACGCCCGATGCGTGGGGCGAGGCGAACCGGAGCGTCTTCCTCGCGATCTGGGACGACTGGCGGCGGTTGCGTCAGCGCGGCGAGGAGCCTGGCCCGAGCTGGTGGCCGGACCAGGACGAGCGGTGGCTCGGTGAGATGTGCGAACGGGTCGGTGTGCCGGTCCCCACCGACGTGCCGGCGACGGTGAAAGCAAGCCGCGCGTTCGTGATGGCCCACATCGACTGCGCCTATCCCGACGCGGCGCCGGCGATGCGGGCGATGCACGCGATGGGGATCAGGCTGCATCTCGCATCCGGTGGCCAGACGTACGAGCTCGAGCCCTACCTGCAGCGCATGGGCGTGTGGGAGCTCATCGATCGTCCGTACGGCGTGGATCTCCTTGGGGTGAACAAGCTCAGCCGTCGCTACTACGAGCGCATCGTGGAGGATTCCGGGGTGGATCCGCGTTCCGCGGTCGTGGTGGACTCGGATGCCGCGCCGCTCGAGTGGGCCGATGCGGTCGGCTTCCGCACCGTGCACGTCGATCGGCTCGGCCAGGGATCGCGCTTCACGCGGATCGCGTCGCTCGCGGAGCTGGTGCCGCTCCTAGCCGAGCAGCGGTAGCTCCGCGCGCCGGGGGGCTGACGTGATCGCGGAGGCCACCGCCGCGCTCAGCTGCTCGAGGTCGAACGGCTTCTCGAGCACCGCAACGTCGAGCATCGCGAGCTTCGTGCGGGCCTCGCCGAGCGATGTGATCGCGGCCGAGCAGACGATCACGGGGATCTCACGGGTCGCGGGATCGAGCGTGAGGATGTCGAGCTGCTGCCAACCCGCGGCGTCACCGTGGAGGAACAGGTCGAGGATGACGAGGTCGGCGTGCGCGTGCCGGATGTCGCCGAAGGCGTCGGCTGAAGCTTGGACGTCGTACCCGTCACTCCGGAGAGCAGCGACCATCACGTTGCGCGTGTCGTCATCGTCCTCGATGAGGACGACGCGCTTTCGCGCCACTACCGCGTCGGAGTTGGATGCGGGGTCGCCGTGCGGGTCGGCTCACCACGAGGTTGGTCGGTCGGGTGCGCCGGAGACTCGGTCCGGGTCGCCGGGCTCGCGGGCTCTGGCGTGTCGTTGGTCGGCCGTCCGGACGTGTGCAGCTTGTCCGCTTCCTGCTTCGCGCGCTCGAGACCTTGCTGCGCGGACTCCGGGGCGGTCTTCTGGAGCTCGTCGAGGACGGCCTCATGCTTCGCGTGCGCGGCGTCGACGACTTCGTCGGCCGCGGTCTGCTTGTCGGCGCTGGTGCCCGGCTGGCTCTGCAGCGCGTCGAGCGCGTCGGTGAAGCGCTGGACCGCGGCGGCGTACGCATCGGTCGCCGTCGGCGCCGCGTCCGGCCGGGTCGAGATGGCCAGGACCAGCTCGGCGAGCCGGTGATCCGCCTGATCGGCGAGGAGGCGCAGGCGCGTCGTGTCGTCGAGCGCGAGCGCGAGCTGGAGTTGCTCGGCCGCGACCTTCAGCCCGAACGCGGGGTCCCCGGGCAGGCTGTCCGCGGCGGCCTTGCCCGCGCTGCCCACGACGAGCAGGGCGATGACGGCGGCGACCATCGCCGGCCGGAGGGCCGGCCGCAGGAATGCGCCCGCGACGCGGGTCCACATCGTCTCGCGCGGCGAGAGGACGCTCGGGGCCTGGGCCATGAGCTGCGCGCGCAGCGCGCGCTTGAACGCGTCACGCGGCTTCGGACGGGGAAGCATGTCGCGCATCTAGAGGGCCTCGCGGGACGGAATCAGCGCGCGCAGCGCGCTCAAGGCGCGGAACTCGATACCGCGGATCGTGCCGTCACGCTTGCCGACGAGCTTCGAGATCGTCTTCGTGTCGTAACCCTCGACGTAGCGCAGGACGAGGATCTCCTGCTGGAGCGGGGTGAGCTGCTGCATCGCCACGCGCACGACCGAGGCGTCGGAGCCGGCGAGCAGGCCGGAGTCCGGGTTCACGACCTGGTCGGCGTTCGGGTGGGCGAGGGCGTCCTCGAAGCTGACCTGCTGGCGGGCCCCCTGGCGGCGGCTGCGGTCGATGACGGCGTTGCGCGCGATCCGGTAGAGCCAGGCCAGGAACGCCTGGCGCGGCTCGTACTTCGGGATCGCCCGAAGGGCCCTCATGAACACGTCGCTCGTCACGTCTTCCGCCTCTGCCTCATTCCGTACCCGGTAGAACACGTACCGGTACACGGCATCCACGTAGCGGTCGTAGAGGACTCCGAAGGCCTCGGCCTCGCCGGATGCGGCGCGCCGAGCGAGTGCGGCATCCTCTTCCCGCTCAGCGGAACTAACGGCGTCCTCCGTCCGGCTGTTAGGAAGCTCCCGCACCACAGCAGAAACGGTATCCGGACCGGTTCAGCGCGGCTGTCCCTCTCCCGGGGGTAGCATGGCCGCAGATTCATACGACAGGGGAGCGCCGAACGGCGCTGAGAGTGCGCGAAAGCGCAGACCCTCGAACCTGACCTGAGTCATATCAGCGTAGGGAGTCGGGACCAATGGCAGATCCTCGCGCATCCTCGTCCTCATCCGCCTGGCGCACCGTCGACATCGTCGTCGCAGCCGTCATCGCCGTCGCCTTCGGGGTCGTCTTCTGGGCCTGGAACGCCCTCTGGGCGGCCACTTCACCGGCTTTCGCCGCCCTTCCCGCCGCCCAGTACCTGATCTCGGGGGTCTGGCTGATCCCGGCGGTCCTTGGGGGGCTCGTCATCCGGAAGCCTGGCGCGGCGCTGTTCTGTGAGCTACTCGCGGCGATCGTCTCGGCGCTCATCGGCTCGCAGTGGGGCCTCGACACGGTCGTGTCGGGGATCGTCCAGGGTGGTGGTGCGGAGATCGTGTTCCTGCTGTTCCGGTATCAGAACTGGAGCCTCTGGGTGGCCGCCCTGGCCGGCCTCGCGAGCGCCGCAGCGGCCTGGGTCCACGACATGATCGTCTACTACCCGGACCTCGGCGTCGGCGGGTGGGCGGTCTTCGCGCCGTTCTATCTCGTGTCCGCGGCGGTCATCGCGGGCATCGGCTCGTACTACCTCGTTCGGTCGCTCGCGCAGACCGGCGTCCTCGCATCGTTCCCATCGGGACGGACGCAGAGCCGGATCTGATCGAGCTCCGCGGCTGGGGTTGGCGCCACCCCGGCCGCGCCGCGTGGGCCGTCAGCCGGCTCGACCTTCACGTCGAGCGCGGCGGATCGGTCCTGCTCACGGGTCCGTCCGGCTCGGGCAAGAGCACGGTGCTGCTGGGCATCGCGGGCCTGCTCGATCGGAGCGGCGGCGGCGCGTCGGAGGGCACGCTCGAGGTGAGCGGCCGGACGGGCATCGTGTTCCAGGATCCCGAGACGGCGCTGGTCATGGCGCGCGCGGGCGACGACGTGGCGTTCGGCCTCGAGAACCGGTGCGTCCCGACCGCCGAGATCTGGCCCGCGGTGCATGCGGCGCTCGCGAGCGTCGGCTTCCCCTACCCCGACGACCATCCGACCAGCGCGCTCTCGGGTGGCGAGAAGCAGCGCCTCGCGTTCGCCGGTGTGCAGGCACTCGGAGCGGACATCCTGCTTCTCGACGAGCCGACCGCGAACCTCGATGCCGATGGCGCGCAGCTCGTGCGCGGCCTGATCGCGCAGGCGCGCCGGCAGGGGCGGACGATCGTCCTCGTCGACCACGACATCGCAGAAGCCCGGCCGCTCGTCGACCGCGTCGTCGAGCTCGCCGCTGTCCCGGAGATCGCGATCGCGAGCGCGGAACGACACGGCGCGCCGGGCGCGACGCTCGTGACCGCGCGCGACACCGCATTCCGCTACCCGGCGGCTGACGGTCTCGCGCTCGACGGCGTCGAGCTCGAAGTCCGAGCTGGCGAGGCGGTCGCGCTCACCGGCCGCAACGGCTCAGGGAAATCGACGCTCGCCCTGCTGCTCGCGGGCCTGCTCCGCCCTCTTCGTGGG
>DATCQC010000182.1:0-8770 GCA_036569685.1 Candidatus Limnocylindria bacterium
CGCACCGGTCGAGCCGATCGACCCGTTGTTCGGCATCTACGCCGCGGTCGCGCGCAAGCGCCCGGCCGACGCCGATCGCTGGCACCCCGAGGAGGCGCTCACGCTGGCCGAAGCGATCGCGGGCTACACGTCCGGCGCCGCGTACGCGATGGCCGCTGAGCGCGAGCGCGGCACCCTCGCGGTGGGGATGCGGTGCGACGCGACGGTCGTCGACCGCGATCTCGCGTCGACGCCGGTCGAAGGCTGGGCGGCGCTGAAGGTCAGCGGGACGATCGTCGGTGGCGAGGTCGTCTACTCGGCGGGCATCGGCTAATTGAGCGGTGGCGCCTCGCCGCGGGCGCGGAGGCGCAGGAGCAGCTCTTTCAGCAGCGCGTTCTCGCGTTCGAGCAGCCGGATGATCGACTCGAGTCGCGACGTGGCGCCTCCGGTCTCGAGGAGACGCTGGCGCTCGGCGGCGTCGATGCCGAGTCCGCCCGCGATGCGATAGGACACCTCGGCCGGGGTGCCCTCGCGCAGCTCACCGAGGGGCACCTCGGTCCGGGCGTCGTTCGAGGTCGACATGATGCCGGTCAGGTATTGCCCGAACGAGTCCGCGGCGCGATCGGCGAGCGCATCCGCGTCCGCGTCCTCGTCCTCGTCGAGGTAGCGGACCTGCCCGATGAGGTACGGCTCGCGTTCGGCGTCGATCGTTTCGATCGCGAACCGGCGCTCGCCGCGCACGATGATGAATGACCGGCCGCCGGGCAGCGGCGTGGTCCCGACCACGCGAGCGGTGGTGCCGATCCGATGGGGCTCGGCCCCTCCACCGACCTCGGGGCCCGAGCTGATGAGCACGATCCCGAACGGCTGGTCGTTCTGCAGGGCTCGTTGCAGCAGGAGGTGGTAGCGCGGCTCGAAGATGTGGAGGGGCAGCAGCATTCCCGGGAACAGCACGCTCCCGAGGGGGAACAGCGGGATGGTCGCCGTCTCGACCACGACCAGACGGTACTCTGCGAATCCATGGCCACATCGATCGGAGACGTCCTGACGCCCGACCTCGTGGGCCAGCTCATGACCCTCGCCGACGGGCCGGCCGTGCGCGGGATCGCCGTGCTCGGGAGCACCGCGCGGGGCACCTCATCGCGCTGGAGCGACGTCGATGTCGAGTCCGCCGTCGGCGGCCCGGCGGACAAGTGGCCGACCCGAGCCTCCTTCCTGGACGGGCGCCTCGTGATGTCGAGCTCGGTCACGCACGAGGAGCAGGTCGCGCAGCTGGAGCTGCCCGACAGGGCGATCTGGGCGGCTCCGTCGTTCGCGACGATGCGGATCCTCGTCGATCGCGATGGCGCGCTCGCGCGACTGCAGGCGGCGGGCAGGTCGTTCGACTACGGTCCGCTGCGGCCCGCCGCGACGGCGTACGTCCGGCAGAAGGCCGCGTCCTCCTGCGAGTACGTGTTCAAGATCCGCGACGCCCTGGAGCGCCGCGACGAGTCGAAGGCGCTTCATGCGGCCGCGGCCCTCATGGGAAAGTGCGAGCGGATCGTGGCCGTCGCGTACCTGGTGCCGATCCCGACGGAGAACGAGTACCTCAAGATCGTCCGCGCCGCGGGCGGGCCGGGGTGGACGGCGGCGCACCGCAGGGCCTTCGGTCTCGAGGGCGGCGATGCGTTCACGCAGGCGGAGGCGGCGGTCGCGCTGTTCCGCGAGACGATCCGGCTGGTCGATGACCGGCTCGACGGGGCGGCGCGCGCGATCGTCGGGCCGACGCTCGAGATCGCGCCGTGATCACGCTCGTGCTCCACGGCGAGCTCCGGCAGTTCAGCCCGGGCGGCGTCAAGCAGCTGCGGGTCGACGGCGCGGGCCGGTCGGCGCTCGAGGTCGTGCAGGGCCTCGGGATCCCCGCGGCCGAGACCGCCGCGTTCATCGTGAACGGCGAGCAGCGGGAGGCCGACGCGATCCTTCGCGACGAGGACACCCTCGAGGCGCTGCCGGCGATCAGTGGCGGAGCGGCGGAGGGCGCGCTGACCGGGATCCGGGTCGTCGATCTCACCCGCGCGCTCGCCGGGCCGTACTGCACGCTCATGCTCGCCGATCACGGCGCCGAGGTGATCAAGGTCGAGCAACCGGGCACGGGCGACGAGACGCGCGCCTGGGCGCCGCCCCACATGAACGGCGTGTCGGCGTACTACCTCTCGATCAATCGCAACAAGCGCAGCATCACGCTCGATCTCAAGCATCCGGATGGCGCGAAGGTGCTCGAGCGGCTCATCGAGCGGGCCGACATCGTGGTGGAGAACTTCAGCCCGGGCACGCTCGCCCGCCTTGGCTTTTCGAAGGCGCGCATCCGCGCGCTCAACCCGCGCGCGATCTTCTGTCAGATCTCAGGCTTCGGCCAGGACGGCCCGGGCCGCGCGTGGGCCGCGTACGACCTCATCGTGCAGGGGATGGGCGGGATCATGAGCCTCACCGGACCGGCGGACGGCGAGCCGGTCATGGTCGGGGTGCCGCAGGCGGACATGGTCGCCGGGATGTTCGCGGCGTTCGCGATCCTTGCCGCGCTGCATGCGCGCGAGCGGACAGGCGAAGGGCAGGCCATCGACGCCACGATGATCGGCGGCCAGGTCGCGCTCCTCTCGCGGCAGGCCGCGCGGTACTTCGCGGACGGCACGGTGCCCAAGCCGGAGGGCAACGTGCACGCGTCGATCGTCCCGTATCAGACGTTCCGCGCCGCAGACGGCTTCGTGAACGTGTGTGCCGGCAACAACGCGCTTTTCGAGCGGCTCTGCGCGGCCCTCGATCTCGACGATCTTGCCGACGACGCGCGCTTCGCGGACAACGGTCAGCGCATCCAGAATCGGGCGGTCCTCATCCCGCTGCTCGAGAAGCGGATCGCGGCGCTTCGCAAAGACGATGTCGTGACGCGGCTGCGCAAGGCGAACGTCCCGGTCGGCCCGATCAACGGCCTCGACGACGTGTTCGCGGATCCGACGGTCCGTCACCTCGGCCTCATCGCCGAGGTCGACCATCCGACCGCCGGTCGCGTGCGCGCGCCGGGGATCCCGGTCCGGATGGATGGGACGCCGCCCTCGGTGCGCATGCATCCACCGCTGCTCGGCGAGCACACCGACCTGGTGCTCGCGGAGCTCGGCTACGCGGAGCAGGAGATCGCGAAGCTGCGCAAGGACGGCGCGGTCTAGCGGCGCTCCGCCCAGTACACCTTCGTGAGATAGGGCAGGGTCACCGTCTGCCGGCCGCGGATCTCGGGATGCGCCGCGGCGAGCTCGCGGAATCGATCGAGAACAGCCTCCCGCCTGCGGTCGGGAAGTGACGCGATGCTCGAGACCGTCGCGGCGCGCTCGGTGATCTCTGCCGGCGTCAATGTTTGGGCGTGCTCGACAGTGCGCTCCTCCAGCGGTCCGAACAGCGCCGTCCGTTCGAACGCGGCGCGCCACCGTCCGGTCTGATGATCGGGACGCTCCGGATCGACGGCGTCGACGAGCGCGTCGAACGCGGCGACCCACGCACGTCGGCGGTCGCGCACGTTCCAGATGAGCCCGATCCGTCCGCCCGGTGCGAGGACCCGGTGGAACTCGCCGAGCGCACGATCGCCATCGAACCAGTGGAACGCCTGCGCCACCGTGATCGCGTGCGCTGACCCGTCGCGCAGCGCCATGTGCTCCGCGGTGCCCTCGAACGGAACGGCCAGCGGCACGCTCTCGGCGAGACGGTCGCGCATCTCCGCGAGCGGTTCGACCGCGATGACGGTCGCGCCGGTCCGCACGAGCGCGCGGGTGAGCTTCCCGGTGCCCGCGCCGACGTCCACGACGATCCGGCCGCGGCCGATCCCGAGCTCCTGCACGAGGATGTCGATCGCCGCATCCGGGTACTCGGGCCGGATCCTCTCGTAGAGCTCGGTCGTCGGCGCGAAGCCGCGCGAGACGTAGTCGTGGAGCGGCTCGGGCGACATTGGGTCCATCGTATTCAGCGTGACGGTCGTGGTCGTCGGTCCGCTCGCGTTCGACGATGTCCACGCGCCCGCGGGCACGCGTGCCGGCCTCCTCGGCGGATCGGGTGCATACGCCGGGATCGCCGCGGCGAAGCACGGACCGGTCGGGCTCGTGTCGATCGCCGGCACCGATCTGGACGACCAGGCGCTCGAGCCCGTTCGGCGCGCCGGCGTCGACCTCACCGGACTGCAGCGCGTCGTCGGACGAACGCTGCGTTGGACCGGTAGCTACACCGACGGCCTGACCGAGAGCGAGGTCCGCAACGCCGACCTCGGCGTGGTCGATCAATGGGACCCGGTCGTACCGGAGGCCGCGCGCGGCGCCCGGTTCGTCCTGCTCGCGAATACCGATCCCGCGGTGCAGGCGCGGGCCCTCGACCAGCTGCGGCCGGAGGTCGTGCTGCTCGACACGATGGACCAATGGATCCGCGAGCGGCGCCGAGCGTTCGAGGCGATGGTCGTGCGTGCAACGGTCGTGTCGCTCAGCGAAGGCGAGCTCGTGCAGCTCACCGGCGAGCGCGACGTGATCACCGCCGGCCGGCTGCTCGTCGCGCGCGGCCCGCATGCCGTCATCGCCAAGAGCGGCGCGAGCGGTGCGACGCTCATCACGCGCGATGCGGCCTACGCGCTGCCGGCCTACCCGATCATTCCGATCGATCCGACCGGGGCGGGCGATGCGCTCGCCGGGGCGTTCATCGGCCGCCTCGCCGGGTACGGGCGCGCCGACGACGCCGGACTGCGTGACGCGCTCGCAGCGGGCATGGCGGCGGCCTCGTTCGCGGTCGCCTCCTTCGGCGTCGACGCCCTCGCCGCGGCGACGACGGCGGAGCTCCAGGCGCGGGCGGCCTGGCTGGCCCGGCGCGGGGGAACCGCAGAGGCCGGCAGGCTGTACGAGGGGCGGTAACGAACTCCGTGGAGGGCCGACCACTGGAGCAGCCGGGCGAATCCGCATTGGTGGAGCGTGCAAGACGTGGTGACCAAGACGCGTATGGCGAGCTGGTCACGCGCTACCAGGCGCTCGCCGCGCGGGTCGCGTACGTGATCACCGCGAGCTCCTCCGACGCGGAGGACGTGACCCAGGACGCCTTCGTGAAGGCGTACTACGCGCTCGACCGCTTCCGCGAGGGCGCGCCATTCCGGCCGTGGCTCCTGCGCATCGTGGCGAACGAGGCGAAGAACCGGAAGGCGGCGGCAGGCCGCCGCCCGACGGTGGACCTGGGCGCCGCGGCGGATCGCGCCTCGGGTGAGACGGCCCTCTCACCCGAGGACGCGGCCGTCGCGGGCGATCTGCGCGCGGGCCTGCTCGCGGCGATGGGCCGGCTCCGCGAGGACGACCGGCTCGTGCTGTCGTACCGGTATTTCCTTGAGCTCTCGGAGACCGAGATGGCCGCGGCACTGGGCGTCGCGCGGGGCACGGTGAAGTCCCGCCTCTCGCGCGCGATGACGCGCCTGCGCGAGGTCTACGCGGATGCCTGAGCTGCGCCTGAACGATGCCCAGCTCGCGGCGGCGCTCGCCGACCTTGGGACGCAGATCGCGTGGCCGCCCGCCCCGGACGTCCGCGCGCGGGTGCTCGCGCGCACCACGACCCCACGCAGGTCCGAGTGGTGGCGCGCGTTCTGGTCGCCGCGCTACGCGTTCGCACCCGCGCTCGTGACCGTCGCGCTCGCGCTGATCGCGGTGCTCGTGTTCTCGCCGCAGGCCCGCGCGACCGCCACCGACATCCTCCGCCTGCGCGGGATCGAGCTCTTCCGCGGCCCGGTGCCCAGCCCGAGCCCGTCGCGCTCGCCCGGATCGGTCCAGACGCCGACCCCGCTGCCGTCCGCCGGGCTCGGCGTGCCGGTATCGCTCGACGAAGCGAAGGCGCGCGCGGGCTACTCGCTCGTCCTGCCGACCGATCCGGCTCTCGGCGCGCCGGATCAGGTGTACCTGCGCGCGACCCCGAGCTCGACGGCCGTGTCGTTCGTCTACACGGACCGAGCCGGCATCCCGACCTCGCCGCAGGCCGGCGTGGCTGCGATCGTCACCGAGTTCTCGGGCGGGACGGTCGACGAGCAATTCTTCGGCAAGGTGATCGACCCGGGGACCACGATCGAGGCGGTCACGGTCAACGGCCAGCCCGGCTTCTGGATCCAGGGCACGCCGCACTTCTTCTTCTACCGCGCCGGTAGCTCGGTCGTGCAGGAGACCCTGCGCCTGGCCGGGAACACGCTCATCTGGACCGAGGGCAGCCTGCTCATGCGGCTCGAGGCCCAGGTCGACAAGGCCACGGCCCTCCGGATCGCGGCCAGCGTCCAGTAGGGAACCAGGTCTCGCCCTCCGTTGTAGGGAGGGCATGCGCCGGCTCTTCGTGCTCCTGGCGGTCCTCCTGCTCTCGGCCTGCGGCAGCCTCACGGACGAGACCTCGCAGGTGGCCTCGCCGCCCGCGCACGAGCTCCTCTATGTGGCGACCGCGCACGGGCTGTCGGTCGTCGATGCGACGACCGACTCGCTCGTCGCGTCGCTGCCCCTCGGGACGCTCCTGCCGGACGGCTCCCGCTACTGGACGGTCGACCCGGGGGACCGCACGACCGTTCGCGGCATCGACCCGGCGACCGGCGTCGACCAGGCGTCATTCGTGTTCGACGGGCGCTGGTCGGTTCCCGCGTCGTACGGGCCCGCGCCGAGCGGGCTCTCCGCCAACGGCAAGTGGATGGTCCTCGTCGCGCCACCGCACGCGACCGGCACGACGATGGTCAACCGGTTCGCGGTCGTGGATCTCGCGAATCAGCGACTCGACCGCGTGGTGACGGCGAATGGCGACGTCGGCTTCGACGCGGTGAGCGACGACGGTCGCAATCTCTACCTCGTCGAGCACCTCGTGCCCGCGCCCCATTACGCGGTGCGCGTGGCGAGCTTCAACGGCGCGGGTCTGCAGGACGGCGTGCTCGGGCAGATCAAGACCGCCGAGCCCGAGGTCATGAACGGCCTGTATCACGCGTCCGTCGCCGTGGGCGCCGACTGGTTCCTGAGCCTCTACTCGAACCCGGGCCGCGGCCCGTTCATCCACGCGTTGAACACGACGCAGCTCTACGCGCAGTGCATCCTCAACATGCCCGACGTGCCGGTCGCGCTGCGCCCGGCCTGGTCGATGCTCCTCGACCCGAAGCACTCGCGGCTCTTCGCCGTGAACGGCGCGGGCGGTGTCGTGAGCGAGGTCGACACATCCGCGCTCACGGTGCTGCGTTCGAACATCGAACTCGTGCCGGCCGCGGCGACCCTGACGACCGCCCCGGTCCATCCCGCGGGGCTGTCGCCCGACGGCACGCGCATCTACGCCGCGGCGGAGCAAGGCGTGATCGTGATCTACACCGGCGACCTGTCCGTTCGCGCCTGGTACCTGACCGACCGCCTCGTGGACTCGGTCGCGGTCAGCGCCGACGGCCAGCGTCTCTTCATCGCATCGGGCGGGACGATCACGAAGGTCGAGGCCGCGACGGGCAGACCGCTCGGCACGTTGGCCTCCGCGCCCGCGGCGCTCGGCCTGATCGGCGTCGGGAGCCGCTGAGCCGCCCGGAAGGAACGCGACCCGCGCGGTGTTCCGGCGCGGGATGGATACGGTCGTGTTCGTCGCGGCGCACGAGGCCTTCGAGGACCGCGTCATCCGGGCCGAGGACCGCGAATGCGAGGGCTGGTCCGCGCGCCTGGTGGCAGCGCACGTGATCGGCACCGATCGCCTGCTCACCGAGACCGCCGCGCGGATCCTGTTCGGGACGAAGCTCATGAACGGGAAGCCCGCGACGTACGACGCGGAATTCCTCGGCAGCGACGCGTACCTGCGGGCGCTCGCGGACAGCATCGGCGACCGGTGTGCGCTCGTGGAGGAGCTCCGCCGGAGTCGCTCGGCGCTGGTCGCGATCGTGTCCCAGCTGAGCGCCGCGGACGGGGCGACGGCGGTACCGGCGCGGATCGTCGACGGTCCGCGGGTCCTCGTCGACGGGCCGGTGCCGTTCGTCTCGCTCCTCCGAACGCACGCCGGCGTGCACATCCCGGCGCACGCCAGTGAAGTGCTCGAGCGAGGGTTCCCCTGATCGGGCTAGTTCATCTGACGAATTGACCGGCGACAGACACTGAGTGAGATGTCTCCGCTGGATGGTGTGGTCGCGACCCCGAATGACGGCGACCGGCGCGCGGATCTCGAGCGGCTGAAGGAGGGCGCCGCCCTCCTCGCGCAGCACGGGAACCGCGTCGCCGCGCTCGCCATCCTCTGGGCGGCGGTGGCCATGGATCCGGTCGACCAGAGCGTCCACCGCCGGCTCGCGGCCGCGCTCGCGAGCGGTGGCGACCTCGAAGGCGCCGCGCATGAGTACGTGCGCTACGTCGAGTTCCTCCTGCCGCGCGGCGAGCTCGAGCTCGCGACCGCCGAGCTGCACTACGCGGCCCTGACCCTCGGTCAGGTCCAGAAGCTCACCGACGCGGTCGTGCGGGTCAAGGCACAGCTCCCCGAGCTCCTCGAGCGGTCGCGCCAGCGCATCGGGCCGATCGTGGCGCCGATCACGAAGCTCCACGATGAGCTCGACCCGTGGACCCCATCCGCCGGCGAGAAGGTCGTCCAGCTGCCCGTGGCGCACCAGACCCGCGTCGTCTTCTACACCTGCCTGCACGACGACGGCGAGGCTGCGTGGCTGCAGCTCGAGGGCGGCACCGACGACGTCCGTCCGGACGAGGTGCGGCTGATGCACCGCGATCTGGTCCTCGAGACCCGTCGCTGCATCCCGATGCCCGCCGGCCGTAAGAGCCACGCGCGT
>DATCQC010000183.1:0-6083 GCA_036569685.1 Candidatus Limnocylindria bacterium
GGACGGAGAGGTCAAGCGCAACAAGCAGATCGATACGAGGATCTCGACGCCGCTATTCACGCTGCCGCTCGGCGCGATCGCGAGCCACAAGGCGCCGATCGCGCTCATGCAGCGCAACCTCCTCCGCCACATGACCTGGTCGATGCCGTCAGGGCAGGCCATTGCCGGCGCCATGGGCGTCGACCGGCTGAGCGGCGACGACCTGAAGGAGCTACGGATCTACAGCGTGGGTCTCGAGCAGAGCACGCCGCTCTTCTACTACATGCTCAAGGAATCGGCACTCGTCCCGAATTCCGACATCGGCAAGAACACCGGTGGCTTCCACCTCGGGCCGGTCGGCGGCCGCATCGTCGGCGAGGTCGTCGTCGGCCTGCTGCAGTCCGACCCGAGCTCCTACCTCGCGCAGCAGCCTGCCTGGGTGCCGACCCTGCAGAAGCCGGGTCCCGACTTTCGGATGACCGATTTTCTGACGTTCGCGGGCGTCGACCCGGCGACACGCCGAGCGCAGAAGCCTAACTTTGCATGAGCGAGGGACGGTCGAAGTGACATTCCCTCCACGGGGGGACGCCGAGGACCCCCGGGCTACGCATGCTGCGGTCAGTACGTACGGGGAGTCAGCTGTGGCAGTGACCGTCGAATCCGAGCCGGCCGTCGAGTTCGCGCCGCCGACCACCGCAGAGCAGTACGCCCCACTCGCCCCGGCCTCGCCGGAGGAGACTGGACTCTCCCAAGCGCTCGTCGCCGACCTCGCGCTGAAGCTCATGTACCAGCGCGGGCCGATGACCGCCACGGATCTCTCGAACGCGCTCTGCCTCCCGATGGGGAGGATCCTCCAGCCGGTGCTCGACTTCCTGAAGGCCGAGCATCAGCTCGAGGTGAAGGGCGGCACCGGGCTCACCTCCTCGAGCTTCTTCTACTCGCTCGCGAGCAAGGGCATCGATCGCGCGAAGGAGGCCCTGGCCCGCAACGGCTACATCGGCCCCGCGCCCGTGCCACTGGCGGCGTACACGAATCGCGTCCGCGCGCAGACGACCGGCGACCTGCACATCGGCATCGAGCAACTCCGCAAGGCACTTGGAGGGCTCGTCCTCCCGGAGCGCACGATCCGCCAGCTGGGACCGGCCATCAACAGCGGCCGCTCGATCTTCCTGTTCGGGCCTCCCGGCACCGGCAAGTCGACGATCGCGAAGACGCTGTCCACGATCCTCAAGGGCAGCATCGTGGTGCCGTACGCGATCCTCGTCGACGATCAGATCATCCGCGTCTACGACCCCTCGCGGCACAAGCCGCTCGTCGCTCTCGATGCGCGGTTCGACCGCCGCTGGGTCCCGGTCACCCGTCCGTTCGTCGAGGTGGGCGGCGAGCTCACCCTCGAGGACCTCGACCTCGCGTTCGACCCGTCATCTCAGGTGCATCAGGCGCCGTTCCAGATGAAGGCGAACGGCGGCGTGCTCCTCATCGACGACTTCGGCCGGCAGCGCGCATCGCCTGAGGAGCTCCTCAACCGGTGGATCGTGCCGCTGGATCGCGACGTCGACTTCCTCACGACCAACGATGGACGCAAGATCGAGGTCCCGTTCGATCTGCTGCTCGTCTTCGCGACCAACCGCACTCCGTCGTCGCTCGTGGACGAGGCGTTCCTGCGCCGCATCCAGTACAAGATCGAGATCCGGCCGCCGTCGCCGCCCGAGTTCGCCGAGATCCTCCGCCGGGTCTGCGAGGCGCGGAACATCGCTTTCTATCCGCAGGCCGCGGACTGGATCGCGCAGTACTGCGTGCAGCGGAACATCCCGCTCCGCTCGTGCCACCCACGCGATCTCATGGGGCATCTCGACGCCGCAGCGCGCTTCCTCGGTAAGCCGTCGGAGATCACGCCCGAGCTCGTCGAGCTGGCGTGCGAGACGTACTTCGTGCGGCTCGAGGACAAGCCGGCCTAGCGCGCGCGCTGGCGCTCCCGGTGCAGCACGATGTGGTGCGACAAGGAGGTGTCCGCATGGCGAAAGACCTGGCGGGCAAGACGATCCGGTGGACCTACGGGGACGGCCCGATGAAGGGCAAGCACTTCGAGCACAGCTTCACCGACGACACCGTCACGTGGAAAGAGGCCGGCGAGGCGAAGCCGTCGGCTGACTCGAAGGCGAAGTACCAGTTCGCGCGCATCAGCGACGACGTCTACGTGGTCTCGTATCTCTCCGGCCACGGGTTCACGCTCACGACTGTCGTCGACGAGCGCTCCGGTGCGATCGTGAGCTTCGCTTCGAACGAGAAGGATCTCGTCGTGCAGCACGGCGCCATCGACGCGAAGGCGCGAGCGGCCTGACCTAACCGACCAGATCCGGCTCGAGCGCCGCGAGCGACGGCGCGCCGACCAGGGCCATCGCAAGGTCGAGCTCCGCGCGAAGCAGCTCGACGACCCGTTGAACGCCGGTCGCCCCGCCGGCCGCGAGCCCGAACAGCTGTGGCCGGCCGATCGCGACCGCGTCCGCACCGAGTGCCAGCGCCTTGATCACGTCCGTCCCGCGCCGGACGCCGCCGTCGACCACGATCGCGCAGTTACCGGCGACGGCCCGGGCCACATCGGCGAGCGCGTCGAGCGTCGCGATCGCGCCATCGAGCTGGCGTCCGCCGTGATTGGAGACCCAGATCCCATCCACGCCGACGTTGAGCGCGTGCTCCGCGTCGTCGCCGCGGACGATGCCCTTCAGCAGGAGCGGCACACCGCCTCCCGCGGCACGGATCCATTTCAGATCGTCCCAGGTGAGCGTCCGGCTCGCGATCGGGCTCGCCCACGCGCGCGCCGGATCTTCTCCGGGTGCTGACCAGGCCGGCTCGTGCGCGTGGACCATCCCGATACCCGCGGGCAGCGTGAAGACGTTGCGCAGGTCCCGCTCGCGCCGGCCGAGCAGCGGCACGTCGACGGTGAGCACGATCGCGCGATGGCCGGTTGCGACGGCGAGCCGGATGAGCTCCTCGGTCGCCTCGCGATCGCCGAGGTGGTACAGCTGGAACCAGCGAAGGCCCTGCGGCGCGGCCTGCTGGATCTCCTCGAGCCGAATGCTCGTCGCGGTCGACACCGTATAGAGCGCGTCCGCCGCCGCCGCGCCCCGCGCCGTCGCGGCCTCTCCGTCCGGATGGGCGAGCCGATGCAGGGCCGTCGGCGCGAGGAGGATCGGGTGGACGAGGTCGAGCCCAAGCAGCCGTGTCCGCGTGTCGCGGCTCTCGACGTCGACGAGGGCTCGATTGCGCAGGACGCGGCGCGCGAATGCGGCGCGATTGCCCGCGACGGTCCGTTCGTCCTCGGCTCCGCCGGCGATGAAGTCGTAGGTCATCGCGGGCAGCGTCTCGCGCGCGATGGCCTCGAACTCATCGAGATTGAGGGGTTCGCGCATTGTGTCCTCCGCTACGGACGCAACTCTACCGAGCCGCGAGAATGAGCCGATGACCCGACGCGGCTGGCTGCTCTTCGCTGCGATGGCGGTGATCTGGGGGATCCCGTACCTGCTGATCAAGGTCGCCGTCGCGGAGCTCGCGCCATCGACGCTCGTGCTCCTTCGGACCACCGTGGCCGGCGTGATCCTCGTGCCGCTCGCGGTCGCCCGCGGCGACCTGCGACCACTGCTCACACGGTGGCGCTGGGTCGTCGCGTACACGTTCGTCGAGGTCGCGGCACCGTGGATCCTGCTGTCGGACGCAGAGCGCCGCCTATCGAGCTCGCTGGCCGGGCTGCTCATCGCGGGCGTGCCGCTCGTCGGCGCCCTGCTCGTCTGGCTCGTCGGCGGCGACGACCGGCCCGATGTCGGCCGGGTCGTCGGCCTGGTGGTCGGCTTCATCGGCGTCGCGCTCGTCGTGGGTCTCGATGTGGCGGCCGATGACCAAGTCGCCGTGGGCGAGGTCGGCCTCGTGGTGATCGGTTACGCGATCGGCCCGATGATCATCGCGCGCCGGTTGCAGGGGGCGCCCGCCGTCGGCGTCGTCGCCGCGTCGCTCGCCCTGACCGCGCTCGCCTATGCGCCACTTGGCATCGCGCAGCGGCCCGCGTCGTTGCCATCGACGCAGGCACTGTTGGCCATTGGCATCCTCGGGGTCGTGTGCACGGCGCTCGCGTTCCTGCTGTTCTTCGCGCTCATCGGCGAGGTCGGTCCGATCCGCGCGACGATCATCACGTACTTCAACCCGGCGGTGGCGATCGTGCTCGGCGTGCTCTTGCTGAATGAGCTGTTCACCGTGGGCATCGCGGCCGGTTTCGCGCTCATCGCGGTCGGCTCCTTCGTGGCGACGCGCCGGACACGACGAAGTGGGGGAATGCGAACGCCGGCCGACGCGTTACCGGAGTCGCCATGACCGACGCAGCCCAGCCCACCGTTCGCATGCCCGCGCTCTACCTGGGGCACGGCGCGCCGATCCTGGTCGACGACCCGATCTGGCCGGGCGAGCTCGCGCGGTGGTCGGCTGAGCTGCCGAAGCCGAAGGCGATCCTCGTCGTCTCCGCGCACTGGGAGAACGCGCCGCTCACCATCGGCGCGACCACGCCGGTGCCCCTCGTCTATGACTTCTACGGGTTCCCGCAGCGCTACTACGACGTGACCTACCCGGCACCCGGCGCGCCCGATCTCGCGCAGCGCGTGCGCCAGCTTCTGCCGGGCCGTCCCATCGCCGAGGACGCGGAGCGCGGCCTCGATCACGGCGCGTACGTCCCGCTCACGGTCATGTACCCGAAGGCCGACGTGCCGGTGCTCCAGATCTCGATGCCGAGCCTCGACTCGAAGGACCTCCTCGACCTGGGCAAGAAGCTCGCCCCGCTCCGCGACGAGGGCGTGCTGATCATTGGCAGCGGCTTCATGACCCACGGGCTTCCGTTCCTCGAGGATTTCCGTCCCGAGGCGACGCCGCCCGCGTGGTCGAAGGAGTTCGACCTCTGGAGCGCCGAGACGCTCGCGAAGGGCGACGTCGATGCGCTCGTCGACTACAAGCGCCGCGCCCCGGGAGTCCGCTACGCACACCCCACGGTCGATCACTTCGTGCCACTCTTCGTCGCGCTCGGCGCGAGCCTCGACCAGACGGAATCGCCCGAGACCGTGATCGAAGGCTACTTCCTCGGTCTCTCGAAGCGCTCCGTGCAGTTCGCTTAAGCGAACGGCGTCCCGAAGCGCTCGCGGCTCGCGACCTCGCCGATCGGCTTGCGCTTCTTCCGTCCGGCCCCGAGCTTCGCGGCGGGATAGCCGAACGGCACGATCGCGAGGCCCTCGTGCGTCTTCGGCGCGGCGACCAGCTTCTCGATCGCGGGCATCGGTCCGAAGCCCGTCCAGTTCGAGCCGATGCGCTCGGCCCACGCGACCAGGATCATGTTCTGGATCGCGCGGCTCGCATCGGAGATCCCGTACGGGCTGTCCTTCTCGATGAGCACCACGATGGCGAACGATGCGGCCGCGGTGTAACCGCCGGTGTGCATGATCTCGCCGATCTTCCGTAACGTCGCGCGCTCCTCGACGACGACGAAATGCCAGGGCTGCAGGTTGATCGAGCTGGCCGAGAGCCGGCCGGCCTCCACGATCTTGCGCACGATCTCCGCCGGCACTGGCTTGGTCCCGTAACGGCGGACGGCCAGAACGGTGCGGACCGCCTCGAAGACCTCCATCTGTCGACCTCCTAGACCACTGTCCTTAGCGAATCTTTAGCCTGTGGCGCTGCTCCCGCCCGTAGGCTGATGCAGTGCACATCGCCCGCATCCTCGCTCTGACCATCGTCGCACTCGTTGCCGCCGCGTGCGGCGGTCCGGGCGCTGGCGCGGTCGATCCGACCGCGGCGCCGACCACCGCCGCGCCGAGCGCGACCACCGCGACCACCGCTGCCACGGGGCTGAGCTGGACGGTCGGCGACAAGTCCAAGGCGGTCGTGAGCGTGCGCGAGCAGCTCGTCGGCGTGAACCTCCCGTCGGACGCCGTCCTCACTGCGACCGGAGCGAAGGGCACGTTCGCGCTGAACGCCGACGGCACGTTCGCCTCCGGATCGAAGATCACGTTCGATCTGACGACGCTGTCCAGCGATTCACGGGACCGGGACAACTTCGTCAAGCAGGACACGCT
>DATCQC010000184.1:0-5832 GCA_036569685.1 Candidatus Limnocylindria bacterium
GCACTCCGGTCACCATGACGAGCGCAGCGAGCGACGTCCGCACGGCGCTGCGGGCCGTCAGCATGATCGCGACGCCGCTCGACAGCAGCCACGTGCCCGCGACCTCGACGATGACCCCCGATCCGTCCTGGAACATCGGCAATGTCGCGGGCTCGCCGGAGATCGTCCGGAACGACGCGTAGGCGACCGGGGTCACGATCGCGGCCGTGAACGTGCCAAGCCAGAGGCGCCAGCCGGGATCCTCGCCATACCGGCCGTCGCCGGCCGCGATGAACAGGATGCCCGCCGCCGCGAGGCCCGCGGACGCGGTGAGCGCGGCCTGCGGGATCGTGGCCGTCGGCGACGCGATGACGCCCGCGACGACCGCGATCCCGACGAACGTGACGGCGATGAGCCGCAAACGGGTCGCGCTGTTCGCAAGGAGCGTGACCAGGGCGATGACCCCGAGGTAGACCACTACCGCACCGACCACGCGAGGACGGCGATGATCAGGAGCGTCGCGAGCCAGACACCGGCCCGCTGCTCGAAGAGATTGAAGATCGACGTCGTGCGCGAGGTGATCGCGTCGAGGGCCGCGAAGGCAAGCTGCCCCGCGGGCACCGGATCGGCCACCGCGATGAGCTCGCGGAGCCGGACCGCGAATGGTTCGAGATCCGGCATGAACGGCCGGATCGACCGCGCGATCATCACGAGCAGCGTCGCGACCGCGATCGCGGAAAGGAACCCGAACGGCGTGCTCGCGATCCCCGGCTCGAACGGCCGGCCGAAGACGAGGCTGACGCCCTGATAGAGCGGTACGGACACCGCGAGCCCGATGAGCGTCGTGATCCCGAGCGCCGCGGCCGCCGCGAGCCCGTCGAGCGTGAGCGGCACGCCGACGCGGTCGAGCCGCCGGCCGACGTGAACGAGCACCAGCACGCCGATGGCGACGAGGCCGGCGAGCGACAGCACGACGGCCCCGGTGTCCATGGCCGCGAGCGCACCGGATCCGATGACGATGAGACCGGTCACGGTCGCCGACGAGCCCGCGATCACGATCACATAGCCGCCGCGCGCCCAGATCGACTCCGCGAGCGCCACGAGGGCGTCGGCGACCAGGATGAACAGGCCTCCGGCGACCGCCGTGGGCGTCCCGACCGCGAGCGCGATCCAGAACGCCGCGAGCGTGACGTCGTAGCGCACGACCTCCCACTGCTCCGGGAGCGCGAGCGAGACTCCGGCCGCGTAGAGGATGCTGAGCAGGGTCGCGACGAGGATGAGGTGCGCCCAGTGGATCGCCCCGTACCCGCCGAGCGCGAGGACGAACGCCGCCGCGAGAACGGACGCTCGCCGGGGCACCCGGCGCGCGCGCGATGCGACGACGCCCAGCGCCACCAACGCGGCGAGCGCCGCGACGATCCGCCACTCGAGCGACAGCCCTGGGAGACCCACCGAGGTGATGTCGCCTCGCGTCGTCGCGAGCAAGCGGAGGAGGAGCACGGATGCGGCGACCCCGGCCGGCATCGTGATGACCCCGCGCAGCCGCTCAAGCTCCGGCCCGCGCAGCTGCGCACGGAAGCGCCACGGGATGAACGGGTACAGGCCCGCGAACAGCGCCGCCCCGATCGACGCCGCGAGGATCGCGCCGGGACTCACCGAGGTCGGCGAGATCGCGTCGAACCGGAATGACGCGCCCCCGAAGCGCGAGAGAAGCAGTGCCGCGAGCACGAAGAACTGGATGCCGACCGCGAGATACGCGGCCAGGCGCGTCGTCGCGGGAAGCGGCGCGACCGCGAGCGCCGCGAGGATCGTGATCGCCGCGAGGACGCCGAGGACGACCGTCCCCGCGATGAGATCCTCGGTCACGGCAAGGGCGAAGAAGACGAGGCCGAGCGCCAGGATCGCGCTGGGCAACAGCGGATGCCGCTGGGTCGCGCGCGCCGCGCCGAACAGGCCTGCGCCGGCGTACGCGGCGCCGACGGCGACGCCGATCGCCGCGATGCCGTCGAACCGGTAGCTCGCTCGGACCGTCGGTCCCCCGGCCGCCGACCATTCCCAGAGGGCACGGCCCGCCGCGTTGGCCGGATCGATGAGCGTCGCGAGCACGAGCGGCGCGACGCACGCGAAGACCGCCGCCACGATCGCCGGTGGCAGCGCGTACTTCGATCGCGTCGCGAGCAGCAGACCAACGAGGGCGAGTGCGACGGCGGAGGCGATGAGCGGAAGCTCGGCCGTCACGACCACCTGCGGTAAGGTAAGCCACGTGGACTTGCGGTTACTCCCTCAGCAACAGCTCAAGGTCACACCCAAGCAGATCGCCGCGAACTACATCCTCCAGCTCTCCTCGCTGGAGCTTCAGGACGTCATCAACCAGGAGCTCGAGGAGAACCCGGCGCTCGATCTGGAAGAGGTGCAGGTCTGCCCCCTCTGCGGCAATCCGCTCACAGGACGGGTCTGCCTGAACTGCTTCGGTGCCGGAAAGGCGGGCGCGGCCGAGCAGTACAGCGACAGCGAGCCGCTCGAGGGCACCAGCCTGATGGCCCGCGACGAGGAGGAGGGCGACGAGTTCGACCCGATCGTTCGGGCGGAGGCCGAACAGACGCTCGCCGAGTACCTCTCGTGGAACGTGCGGGTGCTGCTGCCGAAGAGCCTGCACGTCATCGCCGAGTACCTCATCGGGAATCTGAACGACAACGGCTACCTCGAGGGGAGCCTCGAGGACGCGGCCACGGCGTGCAAGGTGTCGCTCGCGGACGCGGAGCGCGTGCTGAAGGTCATCCAGTCCATCGAGCCGTGGGGCCTCGGCGCGCGCGATATCCAGGAGTGCCTGTTGATCCAGATGGAGCATCTCGCCGAGGTGGGCGAGGATGTGCCGCCGCACGCGCGGCAGATCGTGGCGGAGCACTTCCGCGAGCTCGGCGAGCACAAGTTCGGCGACGTGGCCCAGGCCCTGCGGATCACGCGCGATGAGGTGCAGGCGGCCTGGGATTACATCAAGAGCAACCTCAACCCATACCCGGCCCAGGCGTTCGCGGCCGGTCCCGACGGCACGAGCATCGGCGGCCGGCAGGTCACGCTGCGGCCGGACGTGATCATCGTGAAGAACGAACAGAACGACTTCGAGGTCGAGGTCATCGAGTCACGGCGCTTCTCGCTGAAGGTGAATCCCGTCTACCGGCAGCTCGTCGGCCAGATCCAGGCTGCCCGCTCGGCGAAGACCGAGGCGCCGTCGATGGACGACAAGGAGAAGCAGCACATCCGCGAGTACGTCACGCGCGCGAAGTTCTTCATCGACAACATCAATCAACGGCGTCAGACGATGGCCCGGATCACCCAGGTCATCGTCGAGTGCCAGCACGACTTCCTCGAGCGGGGGATCCAGAGCCTCCGTCCCCTCACGCGGGCCGAAGTGGGCGAGCGGATCGGGATGCACGAGTCCACGGTGAGTCGCGCGACCGCGGGCAAGTACGTGCTCCTGCCGGTGGGTCAGGTCGTGCCGTTCTCGCTGTTCTTCACCGCGTCGCTCGGCACGAAGGACGTCATCAAGAACATCATCGACGCGGAGGACCGCGGCCACCCGTACTCCGATCAGGAGATCGTGGAGAAGCTGCGGAACGAGCACGGGATCATCCTCGCGCGACGGACCGTGGCGAAGTACCGCGAGGAGCTGCAGATCCTGCCGGCGAGGTTGCGCAAGCGCGCCTAGCTAGGCGCGCTTCGAGGCGTTCCCCTTCGGCGGCGGCGCACCGAGCGTGCTCTTGATCTCGTCGAGCGCGCTCGCGTCGATGTGATAGCCGAACGACGTCCGCCGGACCCCCGGCAGGTCCTTCCCGCGGAGCGCGTCGCGGAGCGCGTGCTCGCGCCAGCCGATCTTCGTCGCGAGCTCGGCGGTGGTCAGCCAGTCGCGGTCGGTGCTCTTGGCCTTCTCGCTGGCGTCGGCCTTTGGAGCCGACTTGGAGGCTTTCTGCGGTGGCACGCGTCCCACGATAGCCGCCTTCGCGTGCGGCGATTTGCGCCTGTCTGGGCCGGTCGGTAATATTCGCGAAGCGCTGCGGCCCCCTCCGTCGGGGCGGGCGCTCTCTTTTTGTGGTCGAACGCTCTGCGTGGGAGGACGCGTCCCCTTGGAAGCCTTCTCGAGCAACCCGCTCCTTTGGATCGTGCCGATCTCCGGTCTCGTCGCCGTCGCCGTCGCTGCCTACTTCGCGTACGACGTCCTCGGCTCCGACACCGGCACGCCCGAGATGCAGGAGGTCGCCGGCGCCATCTACGAGGCCGCCGTCGCCTTCATCAAACGCCAGTACCGCACGATCGCCCTGCTCGCGCTGGGCGGCACCGTGGTCATCGCCGCCGTCATCTACTTCTTCGAGAGCGCTCCGGGCGTCTCGAAGGAGGAGCTCGCCCTCAAGACCGCGGTCGCGTTCCTCGTCGGCGCCGCGTGCTCGATGGCCTCGGGGATCGTCGGCATGTTCGTCGCCGTAAAGTCGAACCTCCGCACCGCGGCCGCGGCGCAGCACAGCGTCGCCGACGCCCTCCGCATCGCTCTCCGGGGCGGCGCGGTCTCCGGGATCCTCGTCGTCGGCCTCTCGCTCATCGGCGTCTTCGTCATGTTCGTCGCGTACGGCGGCTTCGCTCACCCGGAGCAGGCGCCGTTCACCATCGTCGGCTTCGGCTTCGGGGCGTCGTTCGTCGCGCTGTTCGCGCAGCTCGGTGGCGGTATCTACACGAAGGCCGCGGACCTCGGCGCCGACCTCGTCGGCAAGGTCGAGGCGGGCATCCCCGAGGACGACCCGCGCAACGCCGCCGTCATCGCGGACCTGGTGGGCGACAACGTCGGCGACTGCGCCGGCCGTGGCGCCGACCTGTTCGAGTCCACCGCCGCGGAGAACATCGGCGCGATGATCCTCGGCGTCGCGATCTTCGCCGTGACCCACGACATCGCCTGGATCCTGTTCCCGCTGGTCGTGCGTGGCTTCGGCCTCATCGCCAGCGTCATCGGCATCTTCACGGTCCGCGGCAGCGATACCAAGAGCCCGATGTCGACGCTCAACCTCGGCTACTACATCACCGTCGCGCTCTCGATCGCCGGGATGTATCTCGTGACGAATACGATGCTGAACACGCAGGGCGCCGGCATCTGGTTCTTCTACGCCGGGGTCGTCGGCATCCTCACGAGCCTCGCATTCGTGTTCATCACCCAGTACTACACGGCCGGCAACTGGCGTCCGGTGAAGGAGATCGCCGAGGCAGCCAAGACCGGTCCGGCGACGACGATCATCTCCGGTGTCGCGGTCGGCTTCGAGACGACCGCTTCGTCGGCGATCACGATCGCGATCGCCCTCTTCCTCTCGCACTGGTTCGGCGAGCAGTGGGGCAACGCGACAGGCCTGCCCCACGGCGGTATCTACGGCACGGCCGTAGCGACGATGGGCATGCTCATGAGCGCCGCATTCATCCTTGCCGAGGACACGTTCGGCCCGATCACCGACAACGCGGGCGGCGTGGCCTCGATGGCCCGCGCGTCGCTCGAGACGCGCGAGCGGACCGACGCGCTCGACGCCGTCGGCAACACCACGAAGGCCCTCACCAAGGGGTACGCCGTAGCGTCGGCGGCGCTCGCGGCGTTCCTCCTGTTCAGCGCATATCTCGACAAGGTCGCGCAGCTCACCGGCAAGCCGTTCGATTCGGTCGACCTCGCGAAGGTCAACGTGTTCCTCGGCGGCTTCCTCGGCGCGATGCTCGTGTACCTGTTCTCCTCGCTCGCGATCCGCGCCGTCGGCCGCGCCGGCGCCGCGATCATCGAGGAGGTCCGCACCCAGTTCCGCGAGCACCCGGGGTTCATGGCCGGGACCGAGC
>DATCQC010000185.1:0-3720 GCA_036569685.1 Candidatus Limnocylindria bacterium
ACGAGGTTCGTGAGGATCTCCCGGACGCGGACCGGGTCGGCGTCGATCGCGGTGGGGCCTTCGGCGCTCGTGCCGAGCGTGACGCCGGCGCGCTGCGCCTGATCGGAGAACGACCTCGCGACGTCACGCGCGATCGACTCCAGCTCGACCGGCTCCCGGTGCAGCGCGAGCGCGCCGCTCTCGGCCAGCGAGAGGGTGCGCAGGTCGTCGATGAGCCGGGCGAGCACCTTCGTCTCCTCGAGGAGCATCGCGATGTGCTCGCGATCGATCGGTCGCACGCCATCGAGGAGCGCCTCGACGTTGCCCTGCATGACCGTGAGCGGCGTCCGCAGCTCGTGGGTCACGTCGGCGAGGAGCTGCTTCCGCTGTGACTCGTTCGCCTCGAGACGCGCGGTCATCGCGTTGAACGCGTGCGCGAGCGACCGCATCTCACGCGGGCCCCGCTCGGGCACGCGCGCGTCGTAGCCACCGGCTTCGACGCGACCGGCAGCCTCGATGAGGTCGCCCACCGGAGTGGCGAAATTCCGGAACGTGCGGCCCAGCACGACGAGGATCACGATGATCACCAGCGGCACGAAGAAGAACGAGGGCGCGCCGGGATGATCGAACACCGGGAGCTGGCCCTCGGGACGGACGAACCCGATGGCCCCCGCGAGCGCCCAGAACACCGTGAACGCGCCCGTGATCGCGAGAAGGAGGACCGTCAGGAACACGAAGAACATCCGTCGGTACCAGCGGCGCTGCATCGCGGTCGCCCGCGGATGCCGCGGCGGAGGGAACGGCTCGCTCTCCGGCCACCACGGCGGCCGGGTCTCGTACCCGCGCCAACCGGTCACCGGTCGTCGTCCCGGAACCGGTAGCCCACGCCGTGCACGGTCTGCAGGTAGTGCGGCTCGCGCGGATCGGCCTCGAGCTTGCGCCGGATGTTCTTCACGTGAGCGTCGATCGCGCGTTCGTAAGACTCGAACGCGACGCCGTGCACGGCGTCGAGCAGCTGGGACCGCGTGAAGACCCGGCCCGGCTCGCGCGCGAGCGCGGCGAGGAGCTGGAACTCGGTGGCGGTGAGCTCGACGTCGCGGTCGCCCGCGCGAACGCGCATCCGCGGCACGTCAAGCGTCACATCGGAGGCCCGGATGATGTCGGAGGCCGGAGCCGGCCGCTCGATGCGCCGCAACACGGCGCGCACGCGCGCGACGAGCTCCTTCGGGCTGAACGGCTTCGTGACGTAATCGTCCGCGCCGAGCTCGAGGCCGACGAGCTTGTCGGTCTCATCCGAGCGACCGCTGAGGATGACGATCGGCACGCTCGAGTCGCGCCGGAGGGCCCGCGCGACATCGAGGCCGTCGAGCTTGGGCAGGCCGAGGTCCAGCACGATGAGATCCGGCGCGTCGGTGCGGGCGCGGGTGAGCGCCTCCGATCCATCGAAGGCGCTCACGACCGCGAAGCCGGCGTGCTCGAGATAATCGCGGGCAAGCTCGACGATCTTCGGTTCGTCGTCGACGACGAGGATCGTCTTCATCCCGCGGATGCTACTGACGCGGTGGTGCCGAGCGGTCGGTCGGGACGGATGCCTCCCCGTGGGCCTGCTTGTGCCAATCCGCGAACCGGTTCGGAACGCCGTGCTCGTCGCTGTACCAGCCGCGGTGGCCGTAGCCGCGCCCGCCGCCGATCAGCGCGCGCATCAGGGCGAAGAACAGGAAGAGACCGAAGATCGGAAGCAGGAACCCGAACGGGAAGAATCCGAAGCCCCAGCCGTAGGGGCGACCGTAGTAGGCGACGACCGGTGCGCCACCGGCCACGGGGACGGTCGCGGGAACGACGATCTGCTGGGCGCTCTGCGCGAGCCCGGCTTCGTAAGCGCCGCCTGCGATCGCGCCGCCCAGGACCAGGATGAGGATCGCGGCGAGAAGAGCTCTCATGAGACGACTCCTTTTGGTTGATGTCCGGAGCGTGGACCCGCGGTGTGGAGCATTCGTGAATGCCGTGGGGAGGTCCCGCGGGTCACACCGTGATGACGACCTTGCCCCGGGCATGGCCCTGCTCCACGTAGCCGACGGCTGCGGCGGTCTGCTGCAGCGGATAGGTCCGGTCGACGAACGGCGTGACCGTTCCGGCATCGATGAGCTCTTTCAGGACGACGAGGTCCGCGTTGTTGACCTTCGCGAGCAACGGCCGCAGCTTCCGGCTGGCGAGCCGTGACCACACGGCGGCTACGAGCAGTCGGGCCAGGATGGGCGGCATCGCTCGTCCATCCCCCGGTGCGCCGATCATCACGAGCGTCCCGGCCGGCGCGAGGATCCGTCGACTCGCCGCCAGCGACCGACTGCACGCGACATCGAGCACGACGTCGTACCGCTTCGCGCCCCTGGTGAAATCGTCCGTGGTGTAGTCGATCACCTCATCCGCGCCGAGCGAGCGCACGAGATCGACGTTGGTCGTACTGCATACCGCGGTCACATGGGCACCCAACGCTTTCGCGATCTGCACCGTGAACGTGCCGACCCCTCCGGTCGCCCCGTTGATCAGCGTGCGTTGCCCTGGGCCGACGTGACCACCGTCACGCAAGCCCTGCAAGGCGGTGCAGCCCGCGACGCCGACGGCGGCAGCCTGCTCGAACGTCAGCCTGACCGGCTTCGGCACGAAGCTGCTCTCCCGTCCACACACGTACTCGGCCCACGCGCCGCGCTGGAAACCGAAGACCGCATCGCCGGCTCGAAGCCGCCTGACGTTCTTTCCGACCGCCACGACCTCGCCAGCCACGTCGTAGCCAACAGAGCTGGACCTGGGCCGGCGCAGCCCCTCGGCCATGCGGACGGGGAAAGGCAGCCCGCGCATGAAGTGCCAGTCGGCGACGTTGATCGAGGCCGCGCGGACCCGCACCAGCACGCCGTCGTCGTCGACCTCCGGTGCGTTGATCTCGACGAGCTGCAGAACGTCTGGCGGACCGTAGCTTCGCTGCCGGATGGCTTTCATCGCCTCAGCCTGACGGAGGATTGTGCACAGGGTGTGAAGGAGGTCGGACGGTCAGGGTCGCAGCACCGATCCCAGCCAGCGGGCCGCGGCCTCGATCGCCTCGACCTCGTGCGAGCCGTACTCATGACCTGCGCCCCGCACGATCACAAGGTCGATCCGCGGGTTCTGGCCGGCGATGCGCTCGAGCACCGGAAGCGGCCCGAGCTCGTCGCGGTCGCCCTGGATCACGAGCGTCGGGCAGGCTATCCCCAGCAGCGCGGCCTCGTCCGCCGGGCGCGGCCGTGCGGGCGGAGAGATCGGGTGGCCGAGGATCACGAGGGCATCGGGTGGCTCCTCGGCCGCGAGGAACGCGCACATCCGTCCACCGAACGACCGTCCGACGAGCGCGACCGGCCCGCCGGATCGTAGGACGAGCGCATCGCGGGCCGCGCGGAGCTCCTGCTTCTCCGTCGCGTAGCCGCGGCTCGGCCGCTTCGTCGAGAACGTGATGCGCGATGTCGCGATGCCGTCGGTCTCGAGCCGCGCCGCGAGCCGCTTGAGCAACGGCTGTTCGGCCGTGCCGCCGTACCCGGGCACCAGGACCGCGCAGGTCACTTCTTCGCGACGGCCTTGTTCTTCGCGACGAGCTTCTTCGTCGCAGGGGCAGGCGCCCGTGAGGCGCGCGGCGCCCCGGTCGTGAATGCCTTCGACGGGAGCTTCTGCGCGAGCTTGAGCGCGGGCGCGAGGAGGTCGCCGACCGTCGCGAGC
>DATCQC010000186.1:0-6120 GCA_036569685.1 Candidatus Limnocylindria bacterium
CCTCCAGGCCTGGCGCCGGTGCGTTGTCGCAGAACTCGCTGCGGACCATCCGCAGAGATGGTTCAGCCGAGCGCGAGATCTTCTCGTCGGCTGACCTCCAGGGACATCCACTGAGCCTCGCGGGAGACTTCGCGACGCGTCACTATTGAGCGCGGGGACGAGGACCGGTGACCAGCGTTAGTCTCGCGGCGTGATCTGCCGCTCGTCCCATTGCCCTCGTCGTCCTTCCTGGCTCGCTCCTCTGGAAGCTCGTCCTCGTGCTTGCGGGATCCGCGCTCATCGCGCTCGCGGCGCAGGTCCGGATCCCGCTCCCGTTCAGCCCCGTCCCGGTCACGGGTCAGACCTTCGCGGTGCTGCTCGTCGCCGCGGCGCTCGGGCGCCTCGGGCTCGCGACCGTCATCGCGTACCTCATCGAGGGCGCGATCGGCCTGCCGGTGTTCGCCGGCGGCACGTTCGGCGTCGCGACGATCGTCGGCCCGACCGGCGGCTACCTCATCAGCTTCGCGCTCGCCGCCGCGATCGTCGGATCGGCGGCGGAGCGCGGCTGGGACCGGCACCTCCTCACGGCGCTGGCGGCGATGCTCCTCGGCGAGGTCGCGATCTATCTCTGCGGTCTGCCGTGGCTCGCGCGCTTTGTGCCGGCCGGTCGGGTCTTGGATCTCGGGCTCTTCCCATTCATTCCGGGCGACCTGTTCAAGATGGTGCTCGTCGCGCTCGCGTTGCCCGGCGCGTGGCGGCTCGTGCGCCGATGAAGACGACGCAGCTGCGCGACTACACGGTCAAGCCAGGCGAGCTCGACCGCTTCACGGAGGTATGGTCCAAGCGCGTACGTCCGCTCCGCGAGAAGAAGGGCTTCGTCGTAGAGGGTGCGTGGCGAATCCCCAGCGAGAGCCGCTTCGTGTGGA
Source organism: Candidatus Limnocylindria bacterium (assembly GCA_036569685.1). GTDB lineage: Bacteria > Chloroflexota > Limnocylindria > P2-11E > P2-11E > UBA4735. The sequence continues at coordinate 906 of DATCQC010000186.1, forward strand.
TCGTGAGCTACGACGGACCGCTCGCGTGGGAAGAGGCGAACCGCTCGTACTCCGAATCGCCCGAACGGAAGGCGATGGACCCCGACCCCGCTTCGTTCCTCGTCAGCCAGCGCCTTTCGCTCATCGACCCCGTCTAGCGCGTGGACGTCCTCGCCTACGCCGGGGACTGGCTTCATCTAGTCGTCCGCTGGCTCCACATCACCGCCGCGATCGCGTGGGTCGGCGCGTCCTTCTACTTCATCGCACTCGACCAATCGCTCCGCCCGCCGCGACGTGAGGGCGCCGAGGCCGATGGCGTGGGCGGCGAGGCGTGGGAGATCCACGGCGGCGGCTTCTACCGGGTCGAGAAGTACCGCATCGCGCCGCGCACGCTGCCGGCGCCGCTCGCCTGGTTCAAGTGGGAGGCGTACACGACCTGGCTCACCGGATTCGGGCTCATGGTCCTCCTCTATTACGTGGATCCGTCGCAGTACCTCATCGATCCGAACCGGCCGCACTTCCAGGGCTGGGAGCTCGTGATCGCGAGCATCGCGATCCTCATCTTCGGCTGGCTCGCGTACGACCTGCTCGCGCGCTCGATCGCGAAGGAGCGGACGCTCACGATCGCGATCGTCGTCCTGACCGTGGCGATCGCGGCGCTCTCCGGATACCTGTTCAGCCCGCGCGGCGCGTTCATCCAGGTGGGCGCGACCCTCGGGACGTGGATGGCCGCGAACGTCTTCTTCGTCATCATCCCGGGGCAGCGCGCGCTCGTCGCGGCGACGGCCGCCGGTACCGCCCTCGACCCCGGACCCGGCATCCGCGGCAAGCAGCGCTCCGTGCACAACAACTACCTGACCCTGCCGGTGCTGTTCGCGATGATCAGCCAGCACTTCCCGTTCACGTACGGCCACGACAGCTCGTGGGTCGTGCTGCTCGCGTTCATGGCCCTCGGCGCGCTCGTGCGCCACGCCTTCAATCTCCGCCATCAGGGCCGCGACATCCGGCGCACGCTCGGGGTCGTGGCCGCGGGCGGCGTGGTGCTGATCGTCGCGCTCGCGCCGCAGCCACAGGCTGCCGGCCTGACCGCAGCCGACTTCCCTGCGGTGCAGCAGGTGTTCCAGGCGCGCTGCGTGACCTGTCATTCCAGCCATCCAACGAATCCGGGGTTCGCGGTCGCGCCGAAGGGCGTCATGTTCGACACCCAGGCGGAGATCGTCGCGAACGCACAGCGCGCGTACGAACAGGTCGTGGTCACGAAAGCGATGCCGCTCGGCAACGTCACGGGGATCACCGACGCAGAGCGCGACCTCATCGGCCGGTGGGTCAGGAGCGGCGCGCCCGCGCCCTAGCCGCGCTCCAGCCGGTCGCGCGCGATCGCGAGGAATTCGTCGATCCCCGTCGCGACCTCCTCGTGCCGCGCCCTCCGCAGGCGCGCTTGCAGCACCGGCACGATCTCGGCGCGCGAGCGGCCGTTCACGAACACGACGAACCGGAAGCCGAACGCGCGCTCGTACTCCGCGTTCAGCAGCTCGAGCGTCCGTATCGTGTCGCGGTCTGCCGGGGCCGTACTCTGCTCGGCCGCCGAGCGCGGCGAGAGGCCGGCCGTCGCGCCGATCCGCGGGTGCGCGTTCAGGACGGCGAGACGCTCGGCCTCGCTCATCTTCTGAATGACGTCGCGGGCGCGCGCGATGATCGTCGCGGGGTCACCGCCCTCGCCGACGCGCTCGGCGAGGACCGGCGCGCGCTCGAAGGCCTCAGCTACCCCGGTAGGTGACACAGCCGAACGGCGTGACGAGCAGCGGCACGTGGTAGTGACCATCTTCGAGGCGGACCTGCAGTGCGACCTCCTCGAAGAACGGCCCCTTCACGGCGAACAGCAGGCGGTACGAGCCCGCCGCGAGCTCCCCTCCGAGCTCCTTGATCCGGCCATCGCCGTCGGTGTCGCCGCGCGCGACGAGCTCGGTGCCGCGATACAGCGACACGCGCACGCCGGTGACCGGACGTCCGATCGCGGTGTCGAGCACGTGCGTCGAGAGCGAGGCCGTCATGGCCGCGGATGCTAGCCCTATCCTTGCCCCGCTCGTGAAGATGTTGAAGATCGTCGCCGGTCCATTCACGTTCCGCGCGCGGCTCGAGGAGGAGCTCGCGCCGAAGACGGCCGCCGCGATCCGCTCGATGCTCCCGTTCAAGAGCAAGCTCGTGCACTGCAAATGGAGCGGCGAGTCGACCTGGGTCCCGATGGGCGACACGAAGATCGGCGACGCCGGCGGCCTCGCGTTCGAGAATCACACGAGCCACCCCGCGCCGGGCCAGGTGCTCGTGTATCCGGGCGGCATCTCCGAGACCGAGATCCTGTTCCCGTACGGCTCGACGCTCTTCTCGAGCAAGGTCGGTCAGCTCGCGGGCAATCACTTCGCGACCGTGATCGAGGGCAACGACAAGCTCGCCGAGATCGGCCGGCTCGCACTGTGGGAAGGTGCGCAAGACTTCAGCATCGAGCTCGCGTAGTCGCGTGGATCTCGCGATCCGCGGCGCGATCGTGATCTCCGACGGCGCGTACGCCCGGGACATCCTCATCCGCGACGGCCGGGTGGCCGCGCTCGTCGAGCCGGGCGCGTCGTCGGCCGATGCGGAGATCGACGCCCGCGGGCTCTTCGCGCTGCCGGGCGTCGTTGACGCGCACGTGCACTTCAACGATCCGGGGCGCGCGGACTGGGAGGGCTGGGCGAGCGGCAGCCGTGCGGCCGCGGCCGGCGGCGTCACGACGGTCATCGACATGCCGCTCAACTCGCTTCCGCCGGTGCTCGACGGCGCGTCGTTCGACGCGAAGCGCGCCGCGGGCGGGCGCGAGTCGACCGTCGACTTCGCGCTGTGGGGCGGGCTGGTCGGCACCGACCCAGCGCCGCTCCGCGAGCTCGCCGCGCGCGGCGCGGTCGGCGTGAAGGCGTTCCTGTGCGACAGCGGCGTGCCCGAGTTCCAGGCACTCGCCGATGGCGACCTCGAGCCCGCGATGCGCGCCGCGGCATCGGCGGGCCTCCTCGTCGCGGTCCACGCCGAGGACGAGGAGGTTATTCAGAACGCGACCGCGAGGGTCCGCGACGGCGGCCGGCGCGATCCCTCCGCATGGCTCGCGTCGCGACCGGCGGTGGCGGAGATCCGCGCCGCCACGAGGGCCTGCACGGCCGCCCGGAAGAGCGGCGCGAGGCTCCACGTCGTGCATATGTCCTCGGCCGGCGTCCTCGGCGCGATCGGCCTCGCGCGCCAGGCGGGCACGGACGTGAGCGTCGAGACCTGCGCTCACTACCTCACGTTCGACGAAACGGACGTCAGCGCGATTGGGCCGCTCCTCAAGTGCGCGCCGCCGATCCGCGACGCCGCGAATCGCGACGCGCTGTGGGAGGCGCTGCTCGGCGGGCGCATCGACCTCGTCGCGTCCGATCACTCGCCCTGTCTCGCGGCGGACAAGGACAGCGGGCGAACGGACATCTTCGCGGCCTGGGGCGGCGTCTCCGGCGTGCAGTCGCTGCTGCCGGCGGTGTTCACTGAGGCGCGTCGCCGCGCGACCGGCATGGACGCGCGCAAGGTCGCTGGCTTCGTCGCGTGGCGGCTCGCGGCCCGGCCCGCGGACCGCTTCGGCCTCGGCGCGCGCAAGGGCCGCATCAAAGCGGGCGCCGACGCGGACATCGTCCTGTTCGATCCGGAGCGCGAATGGACGCTCGAGCCGGTCGCGGTGCTGACGCGGAGCGGCCTCACGCCGTACGCGGGGCGCCGGTTCACCGGCGCGGTCGTGCGCACGCTCGTGCGCGGCGTCACGGTCCATCCCGAGGCGGACAATGCCGCGCACGGCCGCTTCGTCGCGGCGGAGCGCGCCGTATGAGGATCACCGGAGGCACGGTCCTCTCGATGCGACCGGGCGACGCACCGGCGGTCAGCGATCTCGCCATCGACGGGCAGCGGATCGCCGCGAGCGCGGCAGGCGAGACGATCGACGCGAGCGGTTGCTATGTCATGCCGGGCCTCGTGCAGACGCACATCCATCTGGTGCAGACGATCTTTCGCGGGCTCGCCGAGGAGCTCTCCCTCCTCGAGTGGCTGCGCGACCGCATCTGGCCGCTCGAGGCGGCGCACGACGAGGCGTCGCTCCGCGCCACGGCGCGGCTCGGGCTGCTCGACCTGCTGACCACCGGCACGACGACGATCCTCGACATGGGCACGACGCACGGTGGCGATGTCGTCGCCGAGGAGCTGGTCGCGTCAGGCATCCGCGCGCGGTTCGGCCAGACGATGATGGACGGCGGCGACGGCGTGCCGAAGGGCCTGCGCGAGACGACCGATGCGTCGCTCCGCGCGAGCGCCCGCCTCGCGACGACGTGGGACGGCGCCGGGCATGGCCGGATCAGCTACGCGTACGCGCCGCGCTTCGCTCTCTCGTGCACCCGCGAGCTGCTCGAGGCGGTCGGTGACATCACGAAGCGGCTCGGCCTCACGATCCACACGCACTCGAACGAGAACGTCGCCGAGCGCGCGCTCATCGAGGGCGCGACCGGACAGGCGCCGACGACCTATCTCGACAGCGTCGGGCTCGTGAACGAGCGGAGCGTTATCGCGCACGGCGTGAACCTCGACGAGCACGAGATCGCGATCCTGGCCGAGCACGGTGCCTCGATCACGCATTGCCCGTCGTCGAACCTGAAGCTGGGCAGCGGCATCGCCGACGTCCGAGCGCTCCGCGATCGCGGGATCACCGTCGGCATCGGCGCGGACGGCGCCGCGTGCAACAACCGGCTCGACGGATTCGACGAGCTGCGCCTCGCCGCGCTGCTCGCCGCGTCGCTCCACGGTCCAGGCGCGCTCACCGCGTGGGACATCCTCGCGATGGGAACCCGCGACGGTGCGGGCGCGCTACGGATGGATGATCAGATCGGGACGCTCGAGGTGGGGAAGAGGGCGGACCTCATCGTGCTCGATCCGTCGCGGCTCGCGGGCGGTGCGCGACGTCATCGTCGATGGGAAGGTCCTTGTCCGGAACTTCGCCCCGCTCACGCTCGATGCCGCGGAAGTGCACGCTCGCGCGGCCGAGGCGCTGCCGGCGCTGGCCCGACGCGCCGGCATCTGACCCGACAGCGTGGACGAGGTGATCGTCGCGACGGTCGACAGCGAGCCGGTCGCGGAGCTCATCGCCGGTCGGCTGCACGCCGAGGGCCTCCAGGCCCGGGTCCGCTTCGACTCGCAG
>DATCQC010000187.1:0-1910 GCA_036569685.1 Candidatus Limnocylindria bacterium
CGGGTGCGGCGTGCGCTGACGCGCGTGGAAGAGGCGCTGGAGCTGGACGAAACCTCGGCCCCGCGGGTCCCACAGGTACCAGACGAGATACGGCAAGCGTCCGACGACGATGCGCCTCAGTGTGACGTCGTTCTGGCTCGCCAGCTCACGCCCGAGCTCGGGAAAATACGCCAGTCGCGCCTGCAGGTCCGCGATGTCTTCGCGCAGGCGTTGGACGCGGGACCACGCCTCGGCCTCCGCGAGATACCAGATATGCCTCGTTGCCTCTGCCGTGAACGTCGCGCTGGGCTCGACGCGTACCAAGAGCTAGGCGCGCCGCTTCTTTCGCTTCATCAGGGCTTCATCGAATGCCCGATCCAGTTCGGACCAGGGGACGCTCGGCTCCTTACCGGCGATCGAGCGCTTGAAGGTCGCGTAGGCCTGCTTGTATTGCCACCGTTCGGCGAGTTCGAGCTCGCGCGCGGTCACGGATTCGTCGAGATACTCCGACACGATCAAGCGCAGGGCCTCCGACTCTCCGAGGCTTCGTTCATCGGCGAAGCGGCGGAGGCGCCGGCGGAGCTCTTGCGGCATGCGGAAGCTGAGCGGTGAGCTCGGCGCCGCGGTGCGCCGCTTGACGGGCACTCGCTGATTGTAGTCGATTGCGCTACGCAGCAGTCGTGGCCTCGCCATCCGTGCGCAGCGCATCCTCGGCCGCGCGCAGGAGCGCGCCGGTCGTGCCGATCTCGATCGCCCACGTGGCCCCGCCGGCGTGCACGTGCCAGCGCGCACCGTTGAACGCGCGGACGCTCGAGGTCATCGAGCGCACGAGCTCGTCGACCCGCGCGCGGGCGATCGTCGCGAGCCCGATGTGATCCTCGCGTGACGCAACGAGCGCGATGCCCTCGTCGCCGTAGCGGAACGCGCTCACATCGCCGCCGAACAGCGTGGTCGCGCCGCCGAGCGACGCCCGGATCGCGCGATGCACCATCGCGCGCCGCGTCGCTTCGTTCGCGTGCTCGATGCCGATCGTGACGAGCACGACGCCGAACGGCCGGCCGCCCTCGCGCGCTGAGGCGACCCGATCGCGAACGTAGGCGACGAGGACACGCTCGGCGTACGCGTCGGCGACCTTCGCGGGGTACGCCGGCACCGCTTCGGCGATGACCGGCGCCGGGCGTGGCGCGACGTCGCCGAGGAGGCGCATGACGCTCGGCATGACCGCCGACCAGCGCTCGCGCTCCACGACCCGCTCCGCGGCACCGAGCGCGGTCAAGGCGACCATGCCGTCACGCGCGGGTACGAGGTGCCCGCCCTCGAGGAGCGACTGCAACGCCCGGCCGAACGCGCCGGTCGCGAACGGCAGCTTCTCCGCCGCGACGTGAGCGAGGATGGACGCGGGTCGAGCCGGTGCGCGGCTCAGCGTGTCGAGCAGGTAGAAGCGGAAGAACGCGGTCGCGAGTCCGGTGGTGGCTGGTCGCACAGTTCCATATGCGGCACGCGCTTGCTCACCAGGCGACGAGCTTCCACACCTCCGGCTCGGTGGTGCCGGCTTCGCCGATCTCCGAGAAGAGCCCGACCGCGCGCTTCAGGTGCCGCATCGACTCGTCCTTGCGGCCCTGCGCGCGAAGGATGTCGGCGAGGTTGTTGTGCAGCGCGGCGATCCGGTGGCGATCGCCGAGCGCCTCGCACTCGCCGAGCGCCTGCTCGGTGAGCTCGCGCGCGCGGTCGAGGTCGCCCGCGTCCTTCAACGCGAGGGCGAGGTTGTTGAGCGCGGCCGCGTGCGCGTCCCGATCGCCGAGCTCGCGCGCGAGGGTCACGCTCGTCTCGAGGTGCGCGCGGCTCCCCGGGGCACCGAGGATCCCCAGGATGTTGTGGGCCTGCGCGAGCGCCCGCTGGTCTTTGGATCGCACGGCGAGCCCGAGCGCCTC
>DATCQC010000188.1:0-7401 GCA_036569685.1 Candidatus Limnocylindria bacterium
CGACCGCCGTCACCGCGGCGATGCCGCCGCCGAGCGAGTGCCCGACGAGGTGCGGACGCTCGAGCCCGAGCGCGCGGCTGACGGCGTGCACGACCGCGGGGTAGAACGGCTCACGCGGGTCGAAGTACCGCGCCCCGTCCACCCTCGTGCTGGCGCCGAAGCCGGGAAGATCGAACGCGATCGCGCGCCGACCGGATGCCGCAACGCGCTCGATCGTCTCGGACCAGTTCTCGGCCCAGCCGCCGACGCCATGGACGAACACGACGGCGTGTTGCCCGGTCCCGTCCTCGATGACCCGGATCTGTGAGCCCGCGGCGGCGACCGTCGACGTGCGCATTTCTCCATAATGCGCTCGTGCTCTTCTACTACCTCTGCACCAAGGGCGAGACCCTCCACCGCCAGGCGTACCCGCAGGGCGCGCAGTCCAAGGACGCCGACGTGTACAAGTGGGTCACGATGTTCTCGGCGTCGCCGGCGGTGTGCCAGCGGCAGCACGAGGGCGTGCACGCCTGGCGGCCCGACGAGGGCGGCGACGAGGAGCGCATCGTCCGGGGCTACGCGGTCCTGCAGTGGGACCGCGTCGGCTTCGACTCGGATCGCCCGAAGCCTGAGGTCGGTGACAAGTTCGATTCACGGTGGGGTCCCGCGCTGGTCCTCGAGCGGAGCGACGACCCGACCACCGGCACGTACCTGCTGCTCAAGCTCTTCCCGCACGGCTACCACGGGAAGGCCGAGGAGATCGGCAGCAAGCGCACCGACGTCGACGCGAAGAAGCTGATTCCCGCTTAGGGCGCGGCCGGCTCGCCGTGCGCGTGCTCGCGATGCGCGACGTGGTGCATGTGCTCGTGGGCGTCCTCGGGCGCGCGCGGCGGGTAGAACAGGCCGGCCACGTAGAACTTCGTCGGCGACTGCGCGTACGCGGATACGAGCACATGGACGTCGTACTTCTCGAACAGCGAACGACCCCACGTCTCGCGGAACTTCGTCGCCCACTGCTGCCCGTGCCGCTCGCGCGAGGCACGGGCCATCTCGTGGAGCTCCCAGTCGAGCACCGGCAGCTCGTGCGGGCCGGTGCAGTCGTCGCTCTCGCACCGGAACCGAAGTCGCAGGGGTAGCTGGAGGATGTCCGACTCGTAGATCGCGGGACGGATGAACCCGGCGGTCGCGGCCCCGTCGCGCGCAAGGGCCTGCAGCGACTCGAGGGAGCCGCGCAGGTGCGGCCGCACGAACGGCCACCGCAGGCGCCAGCCGTCCTTCGGATCGACGTACGCCGTCGCGACGATCTCACCGTTCACGTTGCGTGACTCCGGCCGCGGGTCCCGGTCGGCCGGGGTCGTGCGGACGTGGATCCACGACCAGCGCAGCAGCGGCGGGTCGGTGTCGGCACCCTTCCACGGGAACGGGCTCAACCGCTCGAGCCGCCCGCTCTCGCGGTCGACGCCGATGACTGCGGGCCGCTCGACCGGGAACGAGTCTGCGGCGACCGTCTTGGCAAGCACCAGCATGTCTCGCTCGGCTGCGGAGTCCTCCATGGTCACGTGTTCACAATACGGGCCTGATGCTGCGCGAAGGCCTCGCGGCGGAGTTCCCATTCGCGAAGCGCGCCATCGGAGAGTTCATCGCGACGGCGCGGTCTCTTCACGTTCCGCGCGAAGCGCCGCTCTGGGCGGCCATGTCAGGATTCGGGGCGAGCTGGGCGGTCGGTGCGGCCGGCGGCATCGTCGCCGTCGCGCTGCGCGTCGCGGGCTTCCACGACGCGGCCGCGTGGCTCTCGGGCGGCCTCGCCATCATCGGTTACGCGCTCGCGGTGGCGGTTGCCACGCGCGCCGGGGGGCGCACCGGTCTCGCGTGGTACGTCGTCATCCTGGCCGTGCGGACCGGCCTCCAGATCGCGACCGCGCTGCCGGGGATCCTCACGTTCTGCGAACGCAGCGGCGGCAATTGCTCACCGTTGCAATACGCGACGCCTTACGCGTACCTGGCCGTCGGCCTGATCCTCGGCGCCGGCACGGTGCGGGTCGTTCGATCGGGGTCCGCCGGCCCGAACGCGTCTCTCAATGCGGGCGGCGCCTTTTCGCTCCTCGTCGGGGTCGTCGGGCTCGTGTTCTTCTTCGCGCAGCCCCAAGACATGGTCGCAGCCAGCGCGATCGCGTTCGCGCTGGGCGGAGGCGCCGCCTTCACCGCCGGGATCGTCCTGCGCTTCCGCTCCGCGCGGCTCGCCCCTGCGGCGTTCGTGACCGCGTTGTTCGTCGTGACGTGGATCGCCACCGCGGGTCCTTTCGTGCTCGCGGTGCCACAGGTCGGCCTATCGCAGCCCGCGTCGCTCTATCTCTCGGGACTCATCAATGCGCTCGCGCTCGGCGTCGGCTGGTTCGCGGCGGAAAAGCGTCAGCGCGCGCGCACGACCGCGGCGGCTTGATGCAGGTGGACGGCCGCATGGAGGCCGCTGAACAGGATCCAGCCGCGCGCGCTGAGTTCGCCCAGCTCCTCGTGCGCGAATGTCGGGCCGCCGGCCGCGAGCACCCGTGTGGTCGCGAGGCGTTCCTCCGCGGCGTGAATGCCGGCGAGCAGCTCCTCGCGCGTCGCGTCGGCGCGTCCCGCCTCGCTGTACGGGACATGGACGGCGGGCCGCTGACCGATCGCGAGTGACCGCGCGATCGCATGGGCAACCTCGTCCATCTTGAGGGTGTGGCCGCCGATCTCAGCGATGGACCAAAGTTCGAGCCCGGCGACGCGGCGGAGCGCCGAGTCGTCAAGTGACGACACGCCGAGCCGGAGACCGGTGAGCGCGTCCCGCACGGCCCCGACGATCTCGTCCATCGAGTGTGCGTCCGCGACCGACTGGAGCGTCGCGCCGGCCCTGACCTCGTCGAGGACCGTGGCCGCGGAGAATCCGGCCGGTGGCACGTGCCTACGATGACAGGATGCTGACCGACAAGGAGCTCACGCTCGCGCGCGAGCATCCCCGCGGCACCGAACAGCGGACGCTCGCGCCGTACCGCGCGGCGCTCAACGACGTGGACGCGTACGCGGCCCTGCCCGAGAAGGACCGGGACGCGATCGTTCGCTGGGCCGCGATCCGCTGTGCCGTGCGCGACCGCTTTGGGGTGGACCGCGATGCGGCGAACCTCGCCGACCCGCTCATCCCCGCGGCGGCCCTTCGTGCGCACGTGCTCGCGGGCGAGGCTCGAGCGGCCGGGCACGCTGTCGCGGACGATGGGAGCGAGCTCATCGCGCAGGTCGCGCGGATCCGAAGCTAGGCCGGCACCTTCTCCCGCAGCGGCGCGAGCAGCTCGAGCGTCGCGTCCATCTCGTCCTCGGTGTTGAAGTGATGCGGCGAGAGCCGCACCAGGCCAGGACGGAAGTCGACGATGCACCCCTTGGCCCGCAGCGCATCCACGGCCTGCGCAGGCTCGGGGTGTCGCAGCGTGACGATCGGCGACCGCCGCTCGGCCTCTCGCACGCACCCGAGGCTCCAGCCTTGGGCGAGCGCGCCGTCGACCAGGCGTTGCGAGAGGAGCATGTGGCGCGCGCGGATCACTTCGACGCCGATCTCCTCCTGGAGCGCGATGCCGGCCCGCGCCGTGTACGCGGCGGCCACAGCCGGCGTCCCGTACTCGAACCGCCGCGCCGTCGGCGATAGATCGATGTGCTGCACGTCGAACGTGAACGGGTCGCGCATCGCCCACCAGCCGATGGCGCTCGGGAAGGCACCCGCGATCCGGTCGCGCCGCGCGTACAGGAACGCCATGCCCGGCCCGCCCATGAGCCACTTGAGCGTGCCGCCGACGAGGAAATCCACGCCGGACGCGTGGACGTCGAACGGCAGCGCGCCGATCGATTGATACGCGTCGACGACGAGCGCCGCGCCCTTGCGATGGCAGAGCTCGGCGAGGCGCGCGACGTCCTGGATGTAGCCGCTCGTGTAGTAGACGTGCCCGGTGCACACGAGCGCCGTGCGATCGTCGATCGCGCGCTCGAACAGCTCGAGTGGCACCGAGGAGCCGTCCGGGCTGTGGACGAACTCGACCTCGACGCCGGCCTTCGCGAGGGCGAGCCAGGTGTGGCCGTCGGTCGGGAAGTCGATGTCGGCGACGATGACCTTGTTGCGTTTCGAGTAATCGAACGACGAGGCGATCGTCACGAGCGCCGCGGACACGGCCGGCTCGAGCGCGATCTCATCGAGGTCCGCGCCGAGGACGCGCGCGAAGTCCGCGCGGAGCAGGTCGAGCTCGCCGACCCAGTGCTGATACCACGCGCGGCCGCCCAGCTCGGTCCAGGTGCGGGCGTACTCCGCGAGCGCCGCGGCGCCGCGCTTCGGGAGCGGCGTCAGGGAGCAGTTGTTCAGGTAGATCCATTTCTCGGTGATCGGGAATTCCTCGCGCCACGCGCGGATCTCACCAGCCGACGGCATAGCTCTCCTTCCGCGGATCCGCGCCACCCTCGAGCGCGCCGTTCTCGAGCCGCCGGACCGCGCACACGCTCGCGCTCGCCGGGGTAAAGGCCGGCACGTCGCGGACGATGTGCCCGAGCGTGGCGAGGCCGTCGCGAACCTCCCGGTCGACGCGCGCCTCGACGGTGAGCACGCCCGGCTCGTAGGCGTGCGGGAAGAACGTCCACGGGAAGCTCCGCGAGATGACCCGAGGCGCTTCGATCGCCGCCTGGGTGTTCATCCCGAAGTCGACGATGTTGCACACGACCTGGACCATCGCCTGCGACTGCGCGTCCTCGCCCGGACAGCCGAACGGCATGAGCGCCGCCCCGTCGCGCATGAGCAGGCCCGGGTTCGGAGTGAGCCGCGGCCGTTTGCGCGGCGCGATCGCCGACGGATGCCCGGGGGTCGTCCAGAGCTGCGCCCCGCGGGTCGACACGATCATCCCGAGGCCGGGGATGAGTGGCGCGCCGAGGCCGGGATCGGAGGGGGTCGCCGAGAACGCGTTCCCTTCGCTGTCCATCGCCGCGACGTACGACGTGTCGGGCGCCCCGACGCCGGCCGCGAGGCGGGGCACGTAGCCGGCCGGACCGGTCCGGCCCTCGTAGCGCCACGGATCGCCGGGCGGCGGAAGCTCGGGCCACGCGCGGTCGTCGCGAATGAGCCCGCGTCGCTCTTCGGCATACGCCTTGTCCAGCAGGCCGCGGATCGGCACGTCGACCTGGTCGGGATCGCCGAAGAAGCCCTCGCGATCGGCACAGGACAGCTTCATCGCCTCCGTGTAGCGATGCAGGAACGGGAGCGAGCCGGGGCCGAGCGACGCGATGTCGTAGCCCTCGAGCAGATTGAGGGTCATCGGCACGAGCGGGCCCTGGGACCACGGGCCGCACGCATACACGTCGATCCCGCGATACGTCGAGTGCACGGGCGCTTCGATCGACACGCGGTATGACGCGAGGTCCTCCGCGGACAGCGCGCCGCCCTCCTTCTTCATGTGAGCGACGATCTCGCGGGCGATGTCGCCGGTGTAGATGGCGTCGCGCGCGGCCATGATCGCGACGGCGCGTCCGCGCGAGGCGTGCGCGGCTTCGATCGCGACGAGCCGGCGGAAGAGATCGCCGAGCTCGCGCTGCACCAGCAGCTCGCCGACCTCGGGCGGCCGGCCGTTCGGCAGGAACACCGCCGCGCTCGTCGGCCATTGGCGGATGCGGTCCTGCAGCATGGTGATCGATCGCGCGAGGCGCGGGTACACCGGGAAGCCGTCGCACAGCTCGATCGCCGGGGCGAGCACATCCGCGAGCGTGAGCCGGCCGTGCCGCGCGAGCGCCGTGAGCCACGCGTCGCACGCCGCAGGCGTCACCGAGCGCGGCGTGCCGATCGGCATGTCGTCGCCGTACTTCGCCCGGTACCCATCGAGATCCAAAGACGCCGGCCAGCGACCGAGCCCGTCGATGCTCTCGGGACCGGCCATACCCGGTCGGTAGACGATGATCGGCGCGACGCCGCCGAAATCGGTGAGGTGCCGCTCGACGACGTTGAGCGCGATGCCCGCGGCGACGCCGGCATCGATGGCGCTGCCGCCGCGTGGGAACATGCGCAGCCCGGCCAGCGACGCAAGGTAGTGGCAGGTGCTGACCATGTGCTTCGCACCGAGGACGGCGGGCCGGCCCTCGGTGATCGCGAGCGGCGGCGCGGTGCTCTCGACCCTGATATCGCGCATCCGTTCGCACGATAGCGCGGCGACCGCCCGCTACGCTTTTCCGCGTGCATCTCTACGCGCACCGGGTTGAGCCATTCGACAACGGCATGTACGTGATCGCCGACGATCGCGGTGACGCGATCCTCATCGATCCGTCGCGCGGCGAACGCGAGGCGATGTCCACCGTGCGCGCGCACGGGCTGCGGATCCTCGAGATCCTCAACACCCACGGACATCAGGACCACGTCTTCGACAACGCCCGGATGCAGGAGCAGACGCGGGCGCGGATCGCCATCCACGCCGCGGACGCCTACCGGCTCGATCCGGCGACGCGCCCGGCGAGCCAGCTCGATCCGCCCCAGTCAGTGGCCGACGATCTCATCGCCGAGGGCCCGCTCACGTACCTCCGCGACATCGAGCTCATGGCCGTCCACACGCCCGGCCACACCGAGGGCTCCACGTGCTTCTACCTGCCGAAGGACGGCATCCTGTTCAGCGGCGACCTGCTGTTCGCCGGGAACGTCGGACGGATCGACCTCCCGGGAGGCGACGCCGGTCAGATGGAGACAAGCCTCGCGCGGATCGCGGCGCTTCCGCCGGCGACACGGGTCTTCCCGGGACACGGCCCCGCGACGACCATCGGCGACGAGCTGCACTGGCTTCGGGGATTCCGCTTCGAGTGACGGCCTGGCGAGTCCGGCCGTTCGCCGATCCCGACTACACCGCGTATGCCCGGATCGCGAGCATCGCCGACGGCGAACGCATTGACGCCGCCTCGGCACGCGCCGCAGACGCGCGCTGGGATCACACGCGGTACGACCGGCTGCGCATCGTCGCGGTGGACGAGGAGGACGCGCCCGTCGGCTACGGCGAGATCCACCACGAGCCGAGGCGATATGACCCGCGCCGCTACTTCCTCCGGCTCGGGGTCGATCCGGAACGGCGTAGACGCGGCATCGGCGCTGCGCTGTGGGGCGGTCTTGCGGCCGATCTCGCGAAACGGTCGGCGGAGGTCGTCGGCCTCTGGGCCGGCGATGCGACGGCCTGCCAGGCGTTCGTCACGAAGCGCGGATTCGTCGAGGTCGCTCGCTCGTACGCGCAGGTGCTCGCCGTCGCCTCGGCGCCACTGCCCACACGGGCGCTGGAGGAGCGAGTGACGAGCAGCGGGGTACAGGTCACGACCCTCGCGGCCCTCCGCGACGCGCTCGGCGAACCGGCCCTCGAAGCCGCGTGGGACCTCCACTCCGCGTGCCGGCTCGATCACGGCGGG
>DATCQC010000189.1:0-3176 GCA_036569685.1 Candidatus Limnocylindria bacterium
GGAGCTAGCACCGCATCGATCCCGGCGCTCGTGCGCCCGCGATAATCGAGCGCGTGCCAAGCCTTCGTTTCGAGCAAGCCCTCTGGGACCAGGGCCTCATCCGTGTCGTCGGCGTGGACGAGGTCGGCATGGCCACGCTCGCCGGTCCGGTCGTCGCGGCGGCCTGCCTCGTCACACCGGACGTGCGTCTGATCCGTGCGGTCCGCGACTCGAAGCTCCTCACCCGGCAGCAGCGCGAGGAGCTCGTGCCGGAGATCCGCGCGCGGGTCACGCGCATCGGCATCGGCGCCGCGTCGGTCGCGGAGATCCACCGCTTGAACATCTACCACGCGAGCCACGTCGCGATGCAGCGGGCGCTCCGCCAGATCGGCGACTACGACCACGTCCTGGTCGACGGCCGGCGGATCCTCGACCCGCTGTTCGCCCCGGGCAAGCACACGGAGATCGTCAAGGGCGACATGAAGAGCTTCTCGATCGCGGCGGCGTCGATCATCGCCAAGGTCACCCGCGACCGGCTCATGGAGAAGCTCGCGGGTCGCTACCCCGGATACGGGTGGGAGCACAACTGCGGCTACCCGACGATCGACCATCGGAAGGCGCTGCGCGAGCTCGGCGTGACGCCGTTCCACCGCCAGGATTTCGGGACCGTGAAGATCATGCTGCTCGGCGAGCAGCTGGAGCTCGACGTCGCGACCGCGTGACCGTTGTGCAGCGGAGTTGACGGTGACGCCCATGCGTCGCGCCGGTACAGTCCCCTCCTCATGACTGCCATCGAACGCCGGATCGCCATGCGCCCGTTCACTCCGGACGACTACGCCACGTTCGTGGAGCTGTCGAACTCCGCGTACCCGGACTACGCCTGGACCGTCGCCGAGATCAAGCACTTCGATCAGGAGTGGAAGCCCGAGGGCTTCTACCGGCGTCGGGTCATCGCCGAGGATGCGGGGGTCCCGGTCGGCTACTGCGACGTGTCCCATTCGCGCGGCCAGTTCGCGCCCGACAACTACAACATCGATCTGGTCGTTCGCCCGCAGTCGCGGCGGCGCGGCATCGGCCGGGCGCTGCTCGATGACGCCGCCGCGGCGCTTCGGTCACGCGACGCGCACTGGATCCGGAACGGCGTGAAGGAATCCGATAGCCACAGCATCGCCTTCGCGCGCGCGATCGGAGCCGTCGAGCTCAAGCGGGACTGGGAGTCCCGGCTCGACGTCGCGTCGTTCGATCCCGCGCCGTTCGCCGCGGCGCCCAAGCGCGCGGCCGCGGCCGGCGTCTGCCTTACGACACTCGCCGACGAGCGAAAGATCGATGCCGATGCGGTCCGCAAAGCCTGGGTGCTGCACGAGGAAGCACGAAGGGACGTCCCGGTCATCGATCCAGCGACGCCGTCGCCGTACGAACGGTTCGAGCACGAGGTGCTCCGCGCGCCGTACGCGCTGCCGGAGGCGCACTTCCTTGCGATCCGCGATGGACGCTATGTCGGCGAGTGCTCGATGGGGAAGGAGGGCACCGACCCCGGGGTCATCTACCAGCACCTCACAGCGGTGCTGCGCGACGAACGCGGCAAGGGCATCGCGATGGCCCTCAAGCTCCGGACGATCGAGTACGCGAAGCGAGAAGGGCTTCGCGAGATCCGCACCTGGAACGCGTCGATCAACCGGGCGATGCTCCGGATCAACGAGGCTCTCGGCTTCGCCAAGCAGCCCGCCTGGATCACCTTCGGCACGGATCTCTCCGCCCGGTAGGCCGTTACGGGATCGAGCGATAGAGCCGAACGAACGTCGGCCGGAAGCCGCGAGCGGGCCAGAAGCGCGAAGCCAAAACGTTGGTCATACGCCAGTCGGTGATGATCGTTCGGTAGCCGTTCGCGCAGGCCCACTCGATCGCATACGCCGTCAAGGCGAGGCCGATCCCGGAGCCACGGACCTCCGGGAGCGTCGCGGCGTGCGCGAGATCTCGATGTCCGCCGCGGTGAACGCACGGATCTCCGTCCCCACTGTCGCAGCGTCGGGCAGTCCTCGACGGCGCGGCAAGCCAGGGCCGACATCGGGGTCATGCCCGATCAGCGCCGGCTCCTCGGTGACCTCGGCGAAGCGGCGGTCGCGCGTGAGCTCGAGGCCCGCGGCGTCCGGGTTGTCGCGCGCAACGCGCGGACGCGCTACGGCGAGCTCGACCTCATTGCACGCGATGACCGCGGCCATGTGTTCGTCGAGGTGAAGACCAGACGCCGCGGCTCGTTCGTCAGCGCGGCCGAAGCGGTCGATGGCCGCAAGCTGGCGCGACTTCGGGCGCTTGCCCTCGCGTGGGCCGGCGAGCATCACATCCGCGGTCGCGTACGTCTGGTGGTCGCTGCGGTGACGGTGGACGGTGCGGGGATGTCGGTCGACCTCATCGAGGTCGCGGACTAGAGCGGACCGCCGCTCGCGAAGATCTCGGCACCCGCAACGAGCATCACGGCCACGGTCGCGGCGATCGCGACCAGCGCGACACCGATGCGCCGGAGCGCGAACGATTGATCCGCGGTGAGGCCGCGATGCGCCGGCGCGGCGGTCACGCTCGGCCGAGCCGCGAACAGCATCCCGGCGTACTCGTGCTCGACGGCCGCGGCCTCGGGGTCGCCACTGGCCTCGAGCCGTGCAATGAATCGGTCGTATTCGGAACGCGCCCGGTCGGCGTCGCCCGCGACCGCGTAGGCCGCGGCGAGCCGGCGGTGGGCGGTGAGGTCGTCGGGAGCGATCGCGATGGCGGAGCCGAGCGCGGCGATCGCGGCGGTGCGGTTGCCGGCGTGGCTGAGGATCGCTGCGCCGCGGAGGAGATCCGCGAGGCCGTCGGTGGTCCGATCGTCGATCACGCCGTCTCCGCTCCTCACTGCCGGATCCGCTGCACCCGGATTCGGTCGCCGTTGCGAACGGTACCCGCCGCCGCCCGGGCCGGTCAATGGGCGGTACCGACGTCACGGACGACAGTCCTATCGCTCGGTCGCTCGCCGTGACGGGAGCATCCGGCCGTGGGCGCGGTCGCACGGACGCTGGGCTGCGCCCTCTGGGGCCTCGAGACGGCGCTCGTCACGGTCGAGGTCGATGTCGCCAACGGGCTCCCGCACTTCGCGATCGTCGGACTGCCCGACACCGCCGTCCAGGAGGCGCGCGAGCGCGTCCGGGCCGCGATCCGCAACGCCG
>DATCQC010000190.1:0-6442 GCA_036569685.1 Candidatus Limnocylindria bacterium
TCTCGAAGAAGCGTGACGCGGTCGCACGGTCGGAGGACAAGCGGCAGCGCAAGATCTTCGCCCGCAGCGTCCGTCGCGCCGGGTGGCGCGGCCGGGACTGACCCGCCTACCGGACGGTGATCGAGCTCGCGCCGCCGGTGATGTTCACGGTCACCCGATCCTTCGCGGTCGCGTAGCCGGGCGTCTCGATGATGCTTCCGCTCTTCGTGGCGCGCGGATTCGTGGATGACGTCGAGATGAGCCCTCCGGTGACCACGATCCGCGCCTCGACATCAGCTGGGATCTCGACCGTGATGTCCGACGCGCCGCCGTCCAGCCGGATCGGGACGTCACCCGTCGGATGCGGGAGGACGATCGTCGTGGTGGACGCACCCACGCTGAAGCGCGTGTCGGTGACCTTGACGTCGTGCAGGTCGATCAGGAACTCCCCGGCGCCCGCGTTGAGCTGGAGCGAGAGGGGGACGTCGTTCGCGACATGCACGTTGACCGTCGCGTTCCCGAAGTTGCGGCCCGACTGGCTCAGCCGGATGTCTCCCGCGGTCGGCGATGCGCTGCCTCGGGGACTCGACCGATCGCTCAAGCACAGGTCGGTGCCGTCGGCGGTCGCATCCACGGCCCCGCCCGATCCGCCGGTGATCCGGTACGTCGCCGCGCCACCGTCGACGGTCAGCCGAAGGCTCTCGAGGCTCCCCCGCGGGACAGACACCGCCGGCTGCGGGCTCGCGCAGCTATTCGAGCCGGTGAAGCTGAAGCTCGCGAGGCTGAGCGTGGCGGGTTGCGTCACGGCGAGAACGAGCGCGCCCACGATGATCGCGACCTCGGCTCCGAGCGTGGGAAGCGGCCAGCGGCGCGAGAACGCGATGTCGATCCCGAGGAGCACGAGCAGCACCGGCCAGAGCGCTAGGAAGGACACGATCGAGACCGGCTGGACGAACCCGTAATTGGCGAGCAGCGCGACGACTCCGATGCCGATGAGGACGAGCGGCCAGAACATCCCGCGCCGGCGGTAGGACCGCGGTGCCGGCGGGGTCGGGGACATCGGTTCGGTGGTCATTGCCGGGTCCGCTGCGCGACGAGGTAGACGCCGAGAGCGATCAGCACGAGCGGCCAGACGTAGTGCCAGTCGACGAATCGGAACGCGCCCATGTTGCCGAGCAGGAACACGACGCCGACCGCGACGAGCAGGAGCCCGATCCCGTTGCGCCGGCGCTCCACGACCATCGGGTCGACGATCCGCGGGGCCGCGGGTGTCACCGGGTTTGCCGGATCGACCGCCACGGTCTGGTCGGTCGCCGCCGAACGGACGAACGGGGTCGCCTCTCCCGGGTTCGGCATGAGGAACAGGAGCACGAAGTAGATGAGGACACCGATCCCGAACGGGAACGCGAGGATCACCATGACGACACGCACGAACGTCGCGTCGATGTCGAGATACTCCGCGATGCCACCGCACACCCCGCTGATGACGCGATTCGTGCGGCTGCGCTCAAGACGCCCGGACATTCAGGGACTCCCTTCCATTGGTGCGCTCGTAGACGGTGGCGAAGACCACGGCGGCGAGGGCCGCCACGGCCACGGACGGGCTCGCGGTGAGTGCGCCGAGGATCGCAACCTGCTGTGCGACGACGGCGAGTGCCGACAGGAGCAGACCGAACGGTTCGCTCAGATCGACGTTCGCGAGGACGTTGAACGCCGCGACCGCCACCACGGCCTCGATGCCGAGACTGACCCCGACCAGGGCCATGCCGCGCATCGCGCGCAGCACCTGCTCGAGGGCCGTCCGGTGTTCGGCCGCGGCCACGATCGCCGCCGCATCGAACCGCGCCGGGCGCTCGTCCAGGTCGAGCCGCAGGGCGCGGCGCAGGGTGGCTTCCGTGAGGGCGTCGCGCTCGTCCATGCCGTTCATACGCTCTGCCCCTCCAAGGCCTTACGCAGCAGCTGGCGGCCGCGCAGCAGCTGCACGCCGACGGTCGACGATGACCGTCCGAGCACCGCCGCGACCTCATCGACGCTCAGCTCGTTGAAGTAGCGGAGCACGACGACTTCGCGATAGAGGTCCGGTAAGCGCGCGACCGCGGCGCGGATGCCGTCGCGCGACTCGCGGTCGAGCGCCTCGCGCTCCGGCAGCGCAGTGCGATCCGGCACATTGCCCGCCTCGGCTTCGGGCGCGTGACGCGCGCGCTCCCGCGTACGGGCCCGGCCGATCGTGATGGCTTCGTTGACCGCGATACGGAGCAGCCAGTGCTTGATCGGGCGAGTCGGGTCGTACGACGCCCTCGATCGGTACGCCTTCATGAACGTCTGATTCGCCGCGTCGAGCGCCGCATCGCGATCGCCGAGGATGCGCAACGCGGCGCCATAGACCGAGTCCTGATGCTCGCGGACCACGTCATCGAACCTCACGGCTGCGCGCACGATCGCACTGGGCCCGTGGCGCGTCTTCTGCGCGGCGCTGCCGGGGGTTCCCTCCGCAGAGGGGCCCGGCAGCCCGATGCGCAGGAGACCGCCGCGGGCCCGGGCAGAGCTATAAGTCACCATCCGTGCCGTCCATACCAGGTCGGCGAGCATTGGATTACAGAGTTCGGAGCCGCTCCACGGCATCGTGGGACACAGACACCCGCTTACGAGAGGCGGTCGCGCCCGCCTCGATGCGGATCGACGTCGGACCGACCCGCAGCCGCTTGCCAAGAAGCTCTAGCAGCGCGCGGTTCGCGGCACCGTCCACAGGCGCGGCGGTCACGCGCACGTGCAGGACGCCCTCGCGAACGCCCGCGATCGCGTTCCGCGAGGCGCGTGGGATCAGCCGGACCGCGAAGTGGCCACGGCCGTCCCGCTCTTCGATCGCGAGACCCGGCATCAGAGCGCCGGCGGCAGGATCCGGAGGAGCAGCTGCTCCACGAGCTGCAGCAGGACGAGCGCGATGAGCGGCGAGAAGTCCATGCCCGCGGCCATCGGGAGCGCCCGGCGGATCGGCGCGAGGATCGGCTCGGTCACCGAGAAGATGAAGTCGTTCAATCCCCACGGGAGCCGGGTCGGCACCCACGACAGGATCACCCGGCCGAAGATCAGGAGCGTGAGGCCGAGGAACAGGACGTTGATGAACGCCTCGAGGTACACGGCCAGGAGGCACCCCGCGCACATCGCCTAGCGCTCCCGGTCGCGCACGGGGACATCCAGGCGGTAGCGGGACGGCGTCGGCCCCGACTGGCCCTGATAGCTCGAGCCGAGCTCGGGCGATCCGTACGGCCGCTCGGCGGGCGACGACAGCTGGAAGAAGGACAGCTGGCCGATGCGCATGCCCGGGTAGAGCGTGATCGGGAGGTTGTTCACGTTCGAGAGCTCGAGGGTGATGTGGCCGTCCCAGGCGGGATCGATGAACCCGGCGGTCGAGTGGATGAGCAGGCCGAGCCGCCCGAGCGAGCTCTTCCCCTCGACGCGCGAAACGAGGTCGTCGGGCAGGCGGATGCGCTCCCGCGTCGACCCGAGCACGAACTCATTGGGATGGAGGATGAACGGCGAATCCCCCACCTCTACGAGCTCTGTGACGTCGTCGAGCGGACGCGCGAGATCGATGTACGGATGATGGCTCGAGCGGAACACCCGGAACCGGTGATCGAGCCGGATGTCCAGGCTCGCCGGCTGGATGCACTTCGGATCGAACGGGTCGATGCCGATGCGCCCGCGCTCGATCGCGGCGCGGATGTCGCGGTCGGAGAGGACCATCAGCCCGTGAGGATACGAGCGCGAAGCTCGTCCCACGTCGCGACCACCAGATCGGCCTCGGGCACGGGAGTGCGCTCGTAGCCCCAGAGCACCTGGATCGTGCGCGCACCCGCGGCCCGGCCCATCCGCATGTCGGTCCGCGTGTCGCGCGACGACGGCCGTGCGTGCGGCCGGCACACCCAAGCGATCCATCGCGAGGAGGACGAGGTCGGGCGCGGGCTTGTGCCGGTCCGGCGGAACGGAATCGCCGCCGAGATAGAGCTCGATGTCGTCCTCGATGTCGAGTCCGCGAAGGATCCGCTCGCAGTCCGCCGCGCGCTTGCCCGTGACCGTGGCCTGGAGCAGCCCCGCCGCGTGGAGCTCCCGAAGCAGCTCACGCGCGCCGTCGAACAGCCGGGTCGCGGGGATGACCGTCTCGTCGTAGATCGTGCGGTACTCGGTCCGGCACGCGACGGCGTCCTCGTCGGTGAGGTCGGGCCAGGCGAGCCTGAAGATGTCCTCGAGCGGGAGACCGGTCATCCGCCCGACGACGTCGAAATCCAGCGGGGCGCCACCGCGGCGCGTGATCACGAGATTCGCGGTATCGACGACGGCCCGGACACTGTCGGTGAGGGTGCCGTCGAGGTCCCAGCAGACGAGCTGGAACGGGCCCGCGCTCAGCTCGAGCTCAGCGCTTGCGCTTGCGGCCGCCGCCCACGATCGCGACCGGCGCGACCTCGATCGGGAGCTCGGTCTGCTCAGCGACCTTGCGGTCGCGCGAGACCTCGCGGCGGCGATCGAGCGCCGCGAGCTCGTCGCGGAGCGACGTGAGATCGTCGACCTTCGCGTAGACGATGCGGAAACGGATGTAGCTCATCGGGTCCACGTCCGCGAGCCGCTCGAGGACCATCTCGCCGATGCGCTGGGATCCGACCTCGGACACACCGCTCTGCTTGAGGGTGGCCTCGATGTCGTCGATCAGCGCGCCGAGCTTTTCCGGGGAGAGGCTCTTGGAGGCGGCCTTCTCGATCGCGCTGGCGAGCTTCCGCCGGTCGAACTCCTGGCGGGAACCGTCCTTCTTCAGGACCTGGATGCGGGCCGACTCGCTCCGTTCGAACGTGGTGAACCGAGCCTCGCAGCGGTCGCACGCCCGCCGGCGCCGAATGGAGGCACCGTCCTCCGCCTCGCGTGAGTCGATCACACGGGTGTCCGGGTTACCGCAGCTCGGGCAACGCATGGGACACAAGATATGGGAAGACCGCCACTAAATCTAGTGGCGGTCTTCCTGTAGCGAGAGTGCTGACGAGCGGCTTTTGCCGCGAGTCAGCTGTCCTCCCCGCGCCCGCTGCTGGGCAGCGGACGCGTTTGGCTAGTGGCCAATGCCAAGAAGGAACAGCAGGATGATCAGCACGAGCGGGGCGCCGAGCAGCCACAGAAGGATCAGGATCATCGTTCTCTCTCCTTAGATGGTCGTCCGGCGGACGTCGCCGGCGGTGGTCCAACGATCGGTGCGGCGGTAGTGCGCGAGACTGTCGAGGCGCTCGCCGGACGCGACCCACGCACCGACGACCGCGCCCATGAGCCCGATGAGGATGCCGAGCACGCTCCCGATCGCCGCGTTTCGGATCGCGATCGCGGCATTCGGATCGACGGGTGTCGCCGGAGTCGGCGCCGGTGCGCCGGGCGGCGTCAGGTTGCCGAGGTATCCACCGGCGAATGAATGCGCGCCGCCGACGGCGGCGAGCGTCATGACGACCCCCATGAGCACGAGCCACGCGGCCACGCCATGAAGGATCGCCGGCTCAGCGAGGCGGGCGCCGCTCATGCGACCGGCGACCCACGCACCGATCGCGCTCGCGAGGAACGCGCCGAAGACGCTGAACGCGATGGTCGCGAACGGAATGTCCGCCCACTTCAGGACGCGAGCGTCGACCGCCTTCTGCGCGCCGACGCCGAGAGCGATAAAGCTGAAGAGCGCACCTGCGACGAGCATGGCGAGCGCGCCGACCCACACGGCACTCCAATCGATGTGCCATCCGGTCCAGGTCGTGTCCCAGTACGTCCGCCGGGCGGCCGTGACCGGCCGATCCATCGGTCTGTCCATGAATATCTCCTTCGCGGCACCTGCGCCGGTCTAGACGCGGAATCGGACGCCGCTGCTTTTCGCGTCGAAGATGCAGACCTGATGCCAGCCTGGGTGTCGGTCGCGCACGTGCGACGTAACGAAAAGGCGGTCAGCTCTTGTGGAGCCGACCGCCTGATCGATCCGTGACGAAACCGATCGTTACCTCGCCGGAAGGCGACGCAAACTTCGCTTACTTGCGGCGCAGGAAGCTCGGCACCTCGAGGTCGTCGGGCTCGTACCGCTTCTCCGGCCGTGCCGGAGCGCCGTTCGTGACAGCCGCGGTCTCGCGCTCCGCGGGCCGCGACTCGACGGTCCGCCGGTAGAGCGGCTGCTCGATGCGCTTCAGCGGCCGCGCCGGATCGAAGCCGGTCGCGATCACGCTGATCTTCACGTCGTTGCCCATGCGCTCGTCGATGACCGAGCCGAAGATGATGTTCGCCTCGGGATCCGCGGCCGCGTGGATGATCTCGGCCGCCTCGTTCACCTCGAAGAGCGTGAGGTCGGGGCCGCCGGTGATCGTGAACAGCACGCCGCGAGCGCCGTCGATGGACTGCTCGAGGAGCGGCGACATGATCGCCTGGCGCGCCGCGTCCGCGGCACGCGACTCGCCGGAAC
>DATCQC010000191.1:0-17468 GCA_036569685.1 Candidatus Limnocylindria bacterium
GAGCCGATGAACAGGACGCGGCCGTCGCGCGTCCAGGCCGGCGGAAGGGCTGCGGTCTCGCCACGGATGTCGCTCATGACGCGCGATCCGGTCGTCCGATCCCAGTCGCCGAGGAGGTCTATGCCCGCGCCACCGCCGCGCGGGAACCTCCACACCCGCGTGTTGCGAGCTCCCGCGCCGACCGCGTCGGAGGTGCCGAGGCATGTGATCGCGGCACCATCGGGAGACCACGACGCGTTCGTGTACTGGCCGTGTTCGGTGGTGATGCGCGTGGGCGAGCCGCCCGCCAGCGGCATCGTCCAGATGTCGCTGACCGTGTTGCGGTCGCGATCCGCGGAGCGGTTCGATGTGAACGCGACCTGCGTGCCGTCGGGCGAGACCGACGGCTGCGTGTCGTCCCAGTCGCCGTCAGTGAGCTTCCGCGGCTCGCCGTGCAGCGGCACGAGCCAGAGGTGCTTGCGGCGGAGATCGAGCAGGCCGGCATCGTCGGACTTGTATCGGATGCGGTCGTAGACCTTCGGCGCGTCATCGGGCTGCCCGGTGCCGGCGTCCTTCAACGTGACGATGACGCCCGACCCGTCCGGCAGCCAGGTCAGATCGCCGCAATCGTCGGCGAAGGTCGCGATCTGCCGTGGCTCGTCGCCCGTACCGTCGACGATGAACACGTTCTTCGGCGCTCGCTTCCTGCCCAAGGGCACCACACCGCGATCGCTCACGAACGCGAGCCGCTGGCCATCCGGGGACCAGCGGGGCGTCGCGTCGTCGGCGGTCCCATCGGTCCAGCGCGCCGCACCCGATCCGTCGACGGCGCTCACGAAGAGCGCCGCGCGGTACCGGTCGGCCTCCAGGTCCATGCGCCGCACGGCGTACGCCACGCGATCGCCGGCAGGCGAGATCGCAGCCTCGTTGACGAACGCGAAACCGGCGAGATCGTCAGCGGTGAGGGCCGCGGGTGACTGAGACACGGCGGCGTATCGTCCCATACATGGGACGGGTGTGCTCCGAGTGAGGCTCCGGCTCGATCAACGCACCCGCACCGGGTTGCTCGTCGGTGGCGTCGCGATGTTCTTCGCGCTGGACATCGCGTTCCTGGTCAGCCTGGCCGGCTTCGCGTTCGCGCCGGACGCATTTGGCCAAGCTCTCATCGAGGTCATGCCCGGATTCATCGTGGTGCCGCTCATCGGGCTCCTGCAGTTCTGGGCGAAGCGCCTCCTCGTCGCCGGTGTCCTCATTGGCTTCCTTGGCTGCGGCGCGATCGCGGGCGCGCTTGCAGTCGATCCCCGGCGGCGTGATCGCACGGTCCTTACCATCGGCGCATTGCCCTGGGTCGCCTCGGTCGTGCTCGGTCAGCTGTTCGCGCCAGGGGTGGTCGATCTCTACTCGGTCCTGCTCACGAGCGCCGTCGGCGCGGTCGCGTACTTCGTCGCGCTGCAGCTGCTCGCGGGGGTCGCCACGTACCGGCCGGCCCGATCGGCGGCCGAGCGGTCGCCCTCGCGCCGGCGCGTCCTTTACGGCGCCGCGGCGATCTCGGCAGTCGTCGCGCTCGCGAGCCTCGGCGGCGGCGCGGCGGTCCGGGCCCTTGGCAAGGGTGCCGAGGGGATCCCGCTGGTCGCGCGCCGGCTCCGCACGAAGGTCTCGCCACCGCCCGCGCTCCCGGCGTTCGAATCGATCCAGGCACTCACGCCGCGGATCACCGACAACGCGGACCACTACACCGTCGACACGACGCTGATCAAGCCGTCCGTGGACATCGCGAAGTGGACCCTCGACATCGGTGGGTCGGTCGCGAGCCCGTTCTCACTGACCTACGACCAGTTGCTCGATCTCGAGGCCGTCGAGCAGCTGAAGACCCTCGAATGCATCAGCAACGATATCGGCGGCGACCTCATGTCGACGGCCCTCTGGACCGGCGTTCCGTTGCGCGACCTGCTCGCGCGCGCGCAGCCGACGGCCCAGACCTACGACGTGAAGCTCACGTCGGTCGACGGCTACACGGACTCGATCCGTATCGAGAAGGCGATGGAGCCGGACACGATCGTTGCGTACCTCATGAACGGCGTCACGATCCCGCAGGACCACGGCTATCCCGCGCGCCTGCTCGTGCCGAACATCTACGGCATGAAGAACGTGAAGTGGCTGCGGTCCATCGAATGCGTGACCTTCGATTACCTCGGGTACTGGATGGAGCGTGGCTGGTCCGACCTTGCGGTGATCAACACGAACACCCGGATCGACACGCCGGTCCGCGCGGCGAAGTGGGACGGTTCGGCGAAGATCCCGATCGCCGGCGTCGCGTTCTCCGGCGCGCGAGGCATCTCGACCGTCGAAGTGTCCGCCGATGGCGGCCAGACGTTCAGCGCGGCGGAGCTCGAGCCAGCGCTTGGGCCGCTCACGTGGGTGCGCTGGAAGCTCGACTGGACGCCGCCGGGCACCGGCAAGTTCACCATCGTCGCGCGGTCGACGGACCAGACCGGCGAGCGCGAGACGGAGATCCGGCGCGACCCGTTCCCGAGCGGCTCGACCGGCTGGGACAGCGTCGACGTCATCGTCACCCGCGGCTAGCGGGCGCTAGGCTCCCGCCGTGGCGCGTCGCTTCTCGATCAGCGTTCCGTTGCCGCCGTACGCGCGGCCGCGCAATGAATGGCGCCGGCGCGTGCACGGCGCGGTGCTCGACGTGCAGACGCGACGCGGGGTCGGATATCGGGACAGCGACCAGCTCGAGGTGCGGATCTCGTTGCCGCTCGGGGATCGTCCGCTGGACATCCACGAGATCGACGAGCGGGTGAAGGATGTGATCGACGCGCTCGAGGGACGGATCGCCGGTCCGAGGAGCCGCCGGCGCATCGCGCCGATCGTCCCATCCTCGGATCAGATCCGGCGCATCGTGCTCGAGAAGGAGCCACGCCGGACCCGGCGGCGCGCGCTTGGGGAGCTTGCGATCTCCCGCTTCCACGCGCGCCGCCGCGCCTCGGTCTAGGCGGCGACCGCCTCGGACGACTTCACTTGCGGGGTCGCGGCGATGTTCGCCTCGATCGAGATCTTCTCGCCGACGAGGACACCGCTCGGGACCGGCATGTTCCAGGTCAGGCCCCACTGGGTACGGTCGAAGCTGAACTTCGCGTCGAACCCCGCGCGCTGACCCGCACGCGGGTCCTCCGAGATGCCGACGTGCTCCACGTGCACCGCGACCGGCTTGGTGGTGCCGCGGATGGTGAGGTCCCCGTCCACGACGAACTCGTTCTTGCCCTTCGAGGTCACCTTCGTGCTCTTGAAGACGATCTCCGGGTAGGTCTCGGCGTCCAGGAAGTCGGCGGAACGGAGATGCCCGTCGCGCTTCTCATCGCCGGTGTTCACGGACGCTGCCGGGATCCGGAGCTCGACCGCTCCGGCCTCTGGCTTCGCCGGATCGAAATCGATGGAGCCGGATGTACCGCTGAACGCGCCGCGGACGGTCGTGAGCATCATGTGCTTCACCGCCGCCGTGACGCTCGAGTGAGTCGTGTCGATCTGCCACTGCATGTCTGTTGTCCTCCTGGACCGGAAGTGCTTGCCCGGCCCCTCGCCGGTGCTATCCTTCTTGTTGTGCGGGAACAGGTTGTAGAGTCAACATATTCCGCCGGATCGCCGCCACGACCGGCGACCCGGCGGGCCGAAAAGCCGCGCCGGGCGAACGAGGCGGAGCTTGGCGCCTGGCGAGCGTTCCTCCGGGCGGGAACGGCATCCGCGCTCGCCTTCGAGGCCGCGCTCGCTGACACCGGGGTCGGCCACTCCGAATATGACGTGCTGGTCAACGTGGCCATGGGACCCAAGGAGGGCCTCCGACCGACGGACCTCGCCGACCGCGTGCTCATCACCAAGAGCGGCCTCACCCGGCTTCTCGACCGGCTGGTCGAGCGTGGCTACATCGAGCGACGGGCCTGCGCGAGCGACCGGCGCGGTCAGCTCATCGTGCTGACGACCGACGGCCGGCGCGCATTCCGCCGCGCGGCGCCCAACGTGGTGCGCGCGATCGGGACACTGTTCGGCGACCAATTCAACGAGCGAGACGTGGCCGCCCTTCGGGTCGCGTGCGAGCGCATCGCGACCGCCGCGGAGGCGATGACCACCTAGGCTCGGCGAGTGAGCGCGCGCCTCTCCACCGGTGCCCTGGTCTGGGCCGGATTCGATGGACCGGCCGTCCCCGGACCGCTCCTCGACGCGATCGCGCGCGGACGGATCGGCGGGCTGCTCCTCTTCGCGTACCGCGGCAACATCCGATCGCGCGATCAAGTGCGCGGGATGCTGCGTGAAGCGGCCGCCGCCGCGCGCCGCGGCGACCTGCCGCCGGTGCCGGTCGGCGTGGATCAGGAGGGCGGCAGTGTCATCCGCATCGGCTACGGCGCGGTATTCCCGAGCGCGATGGCGATCGGCGCGACCGGCGATCCGTCGTACGCGGAGCGTGCCGCGCGTGCCGTCGCGCTCGGTCTGCGCGCCGACGGCATCGCGATGAACCATGCGCCGGTGTGCGACGTGAACGTCGAGCCGCGCAACCCGGTCATCGGCACGCGCGCGTTCGGCGACGACCCGGCCGCGGTGGCTCGTTATTGCGCTGCCTGGGTGACCGGCTCGGAGGGCGCCGGTGTCGCGACGTCACCGAAACACTTCCCCGGCCATGGGGCCGCCGCGCACGACACGCATCACACGACGGTCGACGTCACCGCCGATCGCGCACTGCTCGAGTCGCGGGAGCTCGTCCCCTTCCGCGCGGCGTTCGCCGCCGGCGCGTCGTCCGTCATGAGCGCGCACATCCGATACCCGGCGCTGGACGGCGACAACATCGCGACGCTCTCGCCCCGGATCCTCGGCGAGCTGTTGCGGGACGAGCTCGGCTTCACCGGGCTCGCCATCACCGACTCGCTCGACATGTCCGGCCTCACGCAGGTCGAAACGTCCGACCGGGTCGGCTCGCGCGCCGTGAACGCCGGGATCGACGCGGTCATGGTCACGAGCGGACTCGACAAGCAGCTCGCGGCGCCGGAGCACCTCGGCCTCGGCGTGCCACCGGCACGGCTGCGCGAGGCGATCGTCCGCGCGACGGCGTTCCGCGGTCGCTTCGGCATCGACGTGCCCGAGGCGCCGTTCGACGACGGGCCGGGCCGGGCGCTTGCGCTGGAGATCGCGGACCGGTCGATCACCCACGTCGGCCCTGCGCTGCCGCCGCTCGGCGGCCCGATCCGAGTCGTCATGTTCCAGCCCGAGCAGCGATCGCCGGTCGAGGAGCTCGCGCCACGCGAGCTGCACTTCGAGGCCGCGCTCCGCGAGCGGCTCGGGTCGAAGCTCTCGTTCACCGTCGAACCGGTCGCTCCTCCAGGCGACGGCCCGCTCGTCGTGTGCACCTCGAGCGCGTCGTTCGATCCCGCGCAGGCGCAGCGTGCGCGCGCCCTGCTGGCGGGCGGCGGGATCCTCTGCGCGTTGCGCAGCCCGTACGACGCGGCACTCACACCGAACGTACCGGCCCTGCTCACGTATGGCGACGTGCCGGCGTCGCTGCAGGCGCTCGCGGACGTCCTCGCCGGGCGGACGCGGCCACGCGGCACGCTCCCGGTGCGGTTCGCGTGAACCGGCGCCGATTCCTCGGGTCCGCAGCTGCCGCGGCGGCCCTCGCGGCGTGCGCTGCCCAGTTCCAGAGCCACCCGATCAGCTCCGACCTGGGTTCACGCACCGCCAACCTCTTGAGGTCCATGTCGCTCGCGGCGCGAGCGGGTCAGATGATGAGCGTCGCGTTCCACGGCACGAAGATCACGCCGGCCCTCGAAGCGATGATCCGCGGCCGCGGCGTCGGCGGCGTCATCCTCTATGAGGAGAACTTTGACGGCGATGCGGCAAAGCTGAGGTCGCTGATCGCGGATCTGTCGCGGATCGCGAGCGAGGCCAAGGTCGTCCCGCTGTTCTTCTCGATCGACCAGGAGGGTGGCGCGGTCGTCCGCATCGGGACGGGCGCGACGATCCTTCCGGGCAGCATGGCGCTCGCGGCGACGCCCGATCCGGCAGACAGCGTCCGGAAATCCGTCGCGATCACGGCGCGCGATCTGCGTGCGATCGGGGTGAACTTCGAGCTGGCGCCCGACGCGGACGTCAACAACGAGCCGCGCAACCCGATCATCCTCAACCGGTCGTTCGGCTCGGACCCGCAGCGCGTCGCGGCGTTGGTCACGATCGCGGCACAGGCGTTCGCCGACGCAAAGTTCCTGTGCTGCGCGAAGCACTTTCCCGGACACGGTGAGACGACGACGGACTCGCACACCGGCCTCCCCCTCCTCGACGTCGACCGCGCGCATCTCGACGCGATCGAGCTGCCGCCGTTCAAGGCGGCGATCGCGGCCGGGGTGCCGGCGATCATGAGCGCGCACATCCGGATGCCGGCCCTCGATCCCACGCCGGATCTCCCGGTGACGCTCTCCTCAAAGGTCATGACCGACCTCATCAGGACCCAGCTCGGATTCGGCGGTCTGCTCGTCACGGACGATCTCGAGATGGGCGCCCTTACGCAGACGCGCTCCGAGTCGCAGGCCGGATACGAGGCGTTCCTCGCAGGCGCGGACTTCCTCCTATTCCGGTTCGACGAGAGCGCGCAGACCGACGCGCACGATCGGCTCACGCGCGGGATCGCCGGCGATCAGGCGGCGCTGACCCGGTCGGGCGACTCGGTCGCACGGATCCTCGCGGTGAAGGAGCGGTTCGGGATCCTCGACGCGCCGGCACCGAGCGGCACCCCCGGAAGCGACGCGGACCGCGCGACAGCCGACGAGCTGGCGCGCGCGAGCATCACCGTCCTACGAGCCGGCGGACTGCCGCTGCGCGGGAAGATCTTCGTCGTCTCGCCGGTGAACCCGGACATCGCGATCGTCACCGATCAGCCGTCGCTCGGCCAGGTGCTCGCGCAGCGCCTGCCCAACGTCTCGACCCAGACGATCACGCTCTCGCCGATCCAGGCCGATATCGACCGCGCGGTCGCCGCGGCCCGCGCGGCCGATGTCGTGGTGCTCGGATCGGCGGACCTCTTCTCGTACCCGCAGCAAGCGGCCCTCGCGAGGGCCCTGCAGGCCGTGAAGCCCACGGTGCTCGTGTCGCTTCGCTCGCCCTACGACATCCTGAGCGCGCCCGGTGTCTCGGGATACGTCTGCGCGTACACCGGACGGGAGCCGACCCTGCGCGCGCTGGCCGACGTGCTGTCCGGCGCGCGAGCGCCGACCGGGACGCTGCCGGTCGATGTCCCCGGTGTCTACCGTATCGGCGACGGGATGAAGAAGCTCTGAGCCTCGAGCGGGTCAAGGCGATCGTCGACGCATCCGGCGGCACGCTGTTCACCGCGTGCGTCGTGCGCATCGAGCAACGGGGCCGCGTCGAGTCCTACGCCGCCGGCACGCTCTGTCCCGACCCGAGCGCGCCACCCGATGCGCCGTGCTCGAAGGAGTCGATCTTCGACCTCGCGTCGCTCACGAAGCTCGCGACGACCGCGCTGCTGCTGTCCTTCGTGCGCGAGCGCGCGCTCTCGCTCGAGACCCCGCTTCGCGAGCTCGTGCCTGACTTCCGCGGCGGGCGGAAGGACGAGGTCACCCTCGGCCACGTCCTGACACACACCGCCGGCCTTGCGTGGTGGCTCCCGCTGTGGCGGGAGGCCCACTCGATCGAGGAGGCCACCTGGCGCGCCGCGCAGGAGCCGCTCGCGCATGATCTCGGGACGTTCACGTACAGCGACCTCGGCTACACCATGCTGACCGCCGGGCTCGCGAACGCCGGCGGCGGCCCGTTCGAGCAACTCGTCGCCGAACGCGTGACCGGACCGATCGACGCCCGCACCATCGGCTACCGGCCGGGCGATCCGGACAGATGCGCCGCGACGGAGATCGATCCGTCGGGCGAGCGCGGCCGCATTCGCGGCACGGTCCACGATGAGAACGCGTACGCGATGGGCGGCATCGCCGGGCACGCCGGGCTGTTCGGGACAGCCGACGATGTCGCCGCGCTCGCGCGGGTCTTCCGCGACGGCGCGGTCATCGGGAACGACCTCGCGGCACTCGCGCGCACCGAGCAGACGAAGGCCGAGAACGTCCGCCGCGGCCTCGGCCTTGCCCTCCGCGCGCCGAAAGGCCCGATGACCAGCGAACGCTGGAGCATGGACAGCTACGGGCACACCGGATTCACGGGCACGTCCCTGTGGGTCGACCCGTCGGTCGATCTGGAGGTCGTGCTCCTTGCGAACCGCGTGTATTTCGGCCGGACGAACGACGACGCGATGTACCGGTTCCGGATCGCGGTGCACGAGGCCGCGGCCTCGTGATCGCGATCGGCATCATGTCCGGCACGTCGGCCGACGGCATGGATGCCGCGGCGATCGAGATCGCTGAAGGACATCCGCGTCCGAAGATCACGCTCATCGCACACGTCGCGCGCGACCATCCCGACAGCCTGCGATACCGGATCCTCGCCGCCGGCTCCGGCGCGCCGCTGCCGGCGCACGACATCGCGATCCTGCACGCGGAGCTCGGTGTGGCCTACGCCTCGCTCGCGCGCGAGATCGTGACCGTCATCGGCCGGGCACCCGCGTGCGTCGCGCTGCACGGCCAGACGGTCGCGCACTACCCCGCGGAGCACGCGACCCTGCAGATCGGCGACGCGTCGCGCGTCGCGCTCGAGCTCGGCGTACCGGCCATCGACGACTTCCGCAGCGCCGACGTCGCCCTCGGCGGCCAGGGCGCACCCCTCGTGCCGTTCGCCGATCACCTGCTCTTCGCCTCGCGGGCACCCGTCGCGGTGCTCAACCTCGGCGGCATCGCGAACGTGACGCTGATCCCGAGCGAGAACGCGGAGGAGGTGACCGCGTTCGACACCGGGCCAGGGAACATGGTCATCGATCAACTGGCGCGCAAGGGCGGGAACGAGCTCGACCGCGACGGCGCAGCCGGCGCGCGCGGCCACGTGCACGCCTCCGCGCTCGCGAACGCGCTCGCGCATCCGTACTTCGCGCGTCGGGCGCCGAAGTCCACCGGGCGCGAGGAGTTCGGCGCGCCGTTCACCCAGCAGCTCCTCGCCGACGTGAAGGCGACCGGCGGATCGCTCGACGACGCGATCGCGACGGCGACCGCCCTCACGGTCGAGTCCGTCTCGCGGGCCCTCGATGGCGGGCCGTGGCGCGAGCTCCTCATCGCCGGCGGCGGCGCGCGAAACGCGACGCTCGTCGGTCGGCTGCGCGCGCGCACGCGGCTGCCGATCCGCCTCACCGACGAGCTCGGGATCCCGTCGGAGGCGCGCGAGGCCGTCGCGTTCGCGGTCCTCGGCGCATACCGCCTGCGCGGCGAGCCGAATACGCTGCCGCGGTGCACCGGCGCGTCGCGCGCCGTGTCGGCGGGCGCGATCCATCAGCCGTGACGCCGCCATACTCCCGGACATGAACGACCTCGTCGTCGGAATGGACGCCGGCGGCACGAAGACCCGCGCGTTCGCGGTCGCGCGCGGCGGCGAGATCGTCGGTCGCGGCGCGGGCGGCGGCGCGAATCTCCTCTCCTCGCCTGATCCGCAGGGCTCCATCGCGGCGGCGCTGCGCGAGGCGCTCGCCGGCCGGATCCCCGACGCGGTCGTCCTGTCCTGCGCGGGCGGCGAGCGTGAGGCCGATCGCGCGAAAGGCCGCGCGATCCTCGCCGCTCTCCTCGGCCCCGACGTCGCGGTCGACGTGACGCACGATGCGAAGGCCGCGCTGTACGCGGGCAACCCCGCAGGTTGTGGCGTCGTGCTCATCAGCGGGACGGGCTCCATCGCGTATGGCCGGAACGATCAGGGCGTCGAGGCGCGCTGCGGTGGCTGGGGCTATCTCGTCGGGGACGAGGGCTCGGCGGTGTGGATCGGCCAGGAGGGGCTCCGCGCCGCGTCGTACGACCACGACGGCCGCGGATCCCCGACCGCGATCACCCGCCACCTGTTCCTGGATCTCGGGGCCGAGGACTTCAACGACGTGCTGCCGCTCCTCTACGGCAAGCCCCATCCGTCGCCGGCGATCCTGGCCGCGACACGAGCAGTCGCGCGCGCGTTCGCCGAGGGCGACGGCATCGCGGTGAACATCGTGCAGCGGGGCGCGCGGTCCCTCGCGGACATGGCCGCGACCGTCGCGCACCAACTGTCCCTCGAGGGCGGACCGGTCTACCTGGCCGGCGGCGCGTTCGAGAACGTGGGCCCGCTCGAGAAGGCGGTGCGCCTCGAGCTGCTGAGCGCCCTGCCGCGCGCCGCGGTCGAGCCGGTCGGCGAGGAGCCGGCGATGGGTGCCGCGCGGCTCGCAGCGGCGCTCGCCTGGCCCGCGGCATGAGCGAGATCCCCGGCACGGAGCGGCGCAACCCGAAGGCCGCCGGGCTCGAACGCATGTCGACGCTCGAGATCGTCGGGCTCATGAACGACGAGGACGCGACCGTCCCCGCATCCGTGCGCGCCGCGCTGCCGGACATCGCGCGCGCGGCCGATGCGATCGCCGCGGCGTTCTCGAATGGTGGCCGACTCCGCTATGTGGGCGCCGGAACGAGCGGGCGCCTCGGCGTCCTGGACGCCAGCGAGGCGCCGCCGACGTTCGGCGTGGACGCGGATCTGGTGCACGGCGTCATCGCGGGCGGCGACGCCGCGCTTCGGACCTCGGTCGAAGGCGCGGAGGACGATCCGCTCGCGGGGGAGCGGGAGATCGTGCGCATCGCGCGACCGGGAGACGTGGTGATCGGACTCTCCGCGAGCGGCTCGGCGCGCTACGTCGTCGCCGCGATGAAGGCCGCTCGCGCCCTCGGGTCGGTCACCGCGTGCGTGACCTGCGTCCCGGGTTCCGCGCTGGCGGACGCGGTCGAGCTCCCCATCGTCGTCGAGGTGGGCCCGGAGATCGTCGCCGGCTCGAGCCGGTTGAAGGCGGGTACCGCCACGAAGCTCGTGCTCAACATGCTCTCGACCGCGGCGATGATCCGCAGCGGCCGGACGAAGGGCGACCTGATGATCGACCTGCGGCCGACGAACGCGAAGCTCCGGTCGCGCGCGATCCGGATGGTGCGCGACGAGCTTGGCGTCGACGACCACGCGGCGCGAACGAAGCTCGAGGCGAGCGGCTGGAGCGTGCGCCGCGCGATCGACGGACGGTGAAGCGGCTCATCGTCAACGCCGACGACTTCGGCCGCGCGCGCGGGATCAACCGCGGGGTGCTCCGGGCGCACCGCGACGGCATCGTCACCGCGACCACGCTCATGGTGGGCGCGCCCGCGAGCGAGGACGCCGGGCGTGTCGCGCGCGAGACGCCGTCGCTCGACGTCGGCGTGCACCTGGTGCTCACCTACGGCCGGCCGGTCTCGGATCCCGCGGCGGTGCGGTCGCTGGTCGAGCGCGACGGCTCGTTCCCCCGTCGACCGGACGCGTTTCTCGGCACGGGCCGCGCCGACCGCGACGAGGCGCTCACGGAATACCGAGCGCAGGTCGCGCGCGCAGTGGAGCTGCTCGGCCGTGCCCCCACGCATCTCGATTCACATCACTGGCTGCACGACGAGCCCGCGCTCGAGTGGGCGATCATCACGCTCGCGCGCGAGACCGGCGTGCCGGTGCGCCCGCACGACGATGCGCAACGCGACCGGCTGCGCGCGGCAGGCATCCCGACGATCGATCACTACCGCCGCGATTTCCAGCACGAGGGCCACGTCGACATCGCCGCGCTCGAGCGGATCCTCGGCGACCTGGACGACGGCGTGACCGAGCTCGGCTGCCATCCCGGCGAGCCCGACGCGGAACTGGCCGCGACGTCGACGTACGCGTCGCTCAGGTCCGATGAGCTCGCCACGCTGACCGACGAGCGCGCGAAGGCCGCGATCGCGCGGAACCGCATCGCGCTCTCCGACTACACGGTGCTCCGATGACGTTCGCGAAATCGCTCTGGGTCGTCCGTGACCGGATCACGACGAAGCAGGCGATCGACGATCTCCTGGCCGACAGTGTCGGCTGGAACATCCGCGATCTCGTGGTGCAGGTGCGCGGCCGCGGCGACGCCTATTACACGAGCGCGCTCGAGCCGCGCGCGGAGACGATCGACGATCCCGCGCTCGACCCGCTCGCCCACCTCGTGCGCGGCGGCGCGGCGGTCGGGGTGCGGATCCACGCCTGGGCGAACGGGACCTTCGTGTGGTCGAGCCCGGCCGGCCTGCTGCCGCGGTCGGCCGACCACATCGTGAAGACGCATCCCGACTGGCTGCTCCGCCCCGGCGGCGTGAAATACCTCGACCCGGTGGGCGGCAGCGACTGGGAGGGCATCTACATCGACCCGACCGTCGCCGCGGCGCGTGACCACACCGTCGATGTGTTCGCGGACATCGTGCGCCGCTACCCGGTCGAGGGGTTCCACCACGACTACATCCGCTACCCGCAGTCCACCTACGCGGCCTCGCCCGACGATCACGCGGCGGTCACCGCGATCGTGCGCGCGACCAGCGCGCGGCTTCGCGCACTGCGGCCCGGGATCGTGATCTCCGCCGCCGTCTTCCCCGATCCGATGGTCGCGCGCGAACGGGTCCTGCAGCGATGGCCCGAATGGGTGACGGAGAAGCTCATCGACCTCGTCTGCCCGATGGCGTACCGGACCGATACCGCGGAGGTCAGACGGCTGCTCGGCCTGTCGCGCGCCGCGGCGCCGGCGGCACGGATGTGGGGTGGACTGATGGCATACGCGGCAGAACGGGAGCGCGTGCGCGATCAGGTGCGCGCCGCGCGCGACGCCGGATGCGATGGCGCCATCCTGTTCGCATACGACCCGAAGATGCGCGACGTCATCGACGCGTTCGCGGCGGAAGCGGAACGGTAGCGAAGCCCGCTTCCATCCACCAGTACGTTCGTCCTATGTACGGACCGCGTGCCTCCGCCGATACCATCTACGGGTGCGGGAATCAGTCAAGGACACGACTCCGGCGGTGCCGCCACAGCTGCCGCCCGACCCGCTCGCCAGCGCCGTCGCGCGTTCGGTGAGCGACCTCCGGCACTCAGCCGGTCTCTCCGAGCGCGCCGCGGCACGAAAGCTCGGCACGTCGCAGACGCAGCTTCGGCGGATGGAAGATCCGCGCTACCTGCCATCGCTCCGTTCGCTCGCGCGGCTCGCGATGGTCTACGGCTACGAGCTGAAGGTCGACTTCGCGCAGAAGGGCGCGGTGGCCGTTGAGAAGAGCTCGCGCGGTGCCGGCAAAGCCGGCGCCGCCCGCACGAAGGACGTGGCTGCCAAGAAAAAGACTGCGCCGCGCAAGCGCGCTAACGCGTCCGCGTCACCTTCGAAAGGCCGCGCGGGCGCTCTACGTCGCGGCCGCGCCGCCGTGCGAGGGCGAGCGCGACGAGCTGCGCCACCACGGCGAAGCTGATCGGTGTGAGCGCCTCGGACAGCGGGGCGCTCAGCAGGACGGCGTCATCGGCGAGCTCCGCCAGCCCGGCGTCGTTCGTCACCGCGTAGACCGTCGCACCCTTCGCCTGCAGCGTGCGTGACAGCGTCCGGGCCTCAGCCTGCGCCGCACCGCGCGCGCTGAACAGCAGCACCGGCACGCCCGTCTCGAGCAGCGCGATCGGCCCGTGCGCGAAGTCCGCGCTCGAGTACGGCTCCGCCCAGACCTGGGCAAGCTCCTTGATCTTCAGCGCGGCCTCGAGCGCGGTCGCGTACTCGTAGCCGCGCCCGAGGATGACGATCGCCCGAGCCTTCCCGATCTTCCGGGCGATCCGGTCGGCGTCACGCTCGCTGGCCTCGGCCTCGACGACGCTGTCGACCAGCCCCGCGAGCGACAGCGCGCTCCGGCCTCTCGACTCGGCGGCGTTCGCCGCGAGGAGGGCGAGCGCGACGCAGGTCGCGGTATATGTCTTGGTCGCGGCCACCGATCGCTCGGGCCCGCAGCGCAGCAGGAACGTCTCGGCCGCCGTCCGGGCGAGGAGCGACCCCGCCTTGTTCGTGATGGCGAGCGTCGGCGCGCGTACGGCCCGGGCCTCGGCCAGGACCGCCGCGACATCCGGCGCGGCACCGGACTGGGAGATACCGATGACGGCGCCGCGGGCGAAGCTCGGCGGGGTCCGGTACCGGGTGACGAGCGATGGCGCGGCGAGCGCCGTGACCACGCCGGCCAGGCTCTCGAACAGGTACTTCCCGTAGGTCGCCGCGTTGTCGGATGACCCTCGGGCGGCGATCGTCAGGTGCTCCGCGGCGGCGAGCGGACGGGCAAGCGTCCGAGCCTCAGGCCAGCCGACCTCGAGGAGGCGGGCGGTGACCCGGGGCTGCTCGGCGATCTCCGATCGGAGGGACATGGATGGAGGCTAACCGCCGCCCTAGTACCTCTCTCCTACTTGTGGGCTCCCTGCCAACGGGCGAGCATCGACGTCTCACCTTTTCCAGGCGGGCGGCATAAAGAAGGAAGGGCAATCCGTGGCGATCCTTGCTTCCAGGACATCACGGCCGGTGCGTTGGCGGCGCAATCTGCGCGCTGCGTGCTTCTGGCTGGCCCTCGCGCTCGGCACCTCCGCCGTCGCGAGAGAGCTCGCGGGACAGCTGTTGTACATCCTCGCGATGCCGCCACTCGCCCTCGCGATCCGCGAGGCGATCCGGGCCCTCGGCGCACGCGAGAGCGGCATCGTGGCCGAGCGCGTCACCGACAAGCTCTCCGCCGCCCTCGGTCCCGAGTACGTCGTCCTCACCGAGTATCCGCCGCGCGATGGCGGCGCGGTCGTGCCGATCATCGTCGTCGGGCCGTCGGGCATCTCCGCGATCGAGCCGCTCGGCGAAGACGCGAAGTACGGCTGCTACAACGACGGCTGGCACCGCGTCGATCCGCAGGGTCTCCACCACCTGGCCGACTCGCCGTCGCGGCGTGCGCGCGAAGACGCGACGCGCGTGCGCACCGACATCTCCGGCGGCGGTCACATCCGCACGAAGGTCGACGCGTACGTGCTCATCGAGCGCGGCATCGGCGACGACTGCGCGAGCTCGACCGTTCCGGTGATCTGTGGTGTCGAGGCGCTCGCGGAGCGACTGCGTTCGCGCGCGCCGCGCTCCGAAGCATCGGCGCGTCACGTGCAGGCAGTCGCCGATGCGCTCACGAGGCCGTTGGCGGTCGCGAGCTAGCGACCTCGCCTTCGGCAGCGGAATGCCGGACCTAGCATTCGCAGCGTGAGCGGCACTCGCGTCGTGGTCGTCGAAGATGATCCCTCCGTCGCCGAGCTCGTGACGCTCTACCTGAAGAACGCCGGATTCGTCGTGGAGCACTGCCCGACCGCGGCCGATGCGCGCGCGGCGTTCGCGCTCGGCGCGCCCGCGTGCGTGGTGCTCGACCTCGGCCTTCCGGACGCCGACGGGCTCGACCTGTTCGCCGAGCTCCGGCGGATGCATGACTCCCCGGTGGTCGCGCTGACGGCGCGCGCCGAGGACGTCCAGAAGGTGGCCGGCCTCGATGCCGGGCTCGACGACTACCTGGTGAAGCCGTTCAACCCGCGCGAGCTCGTCGCACGCGTCAACGCGGTGATGCGCCGCGCGACCGGCAGCGGCGGCACGCGTCCGCTCGAGGTCGGGAACCTGGTGCTCGACCCGGCAAAGCACGAGGTGAGCGTCGAGGGCCAGCCGGTCACGCTCCGGGCGAAGGAGTTCGAGCTGCTCGAGGCGTTCTGCCGCCAGCCGGGCATCGTGCTCACGCGCGACAAGCTCCTCGAGAACGTCTGGGGCTTCGCGTATCCGGGCGAGACACGGACGGTCGACGTCCATGTGAAGCAGCTTCGCGACAAGCTCGCCGCCGCGAGCGCCAAGATCGAGACCGTGTGGGGCGTGGGATACAAGCTCGTCCCGCCGGCTTGAGCTGACCGTGGATCCGCTGCGGAGCGTCGCCGGGCGCCTGTTCCTCTCCTACCTCGCGGTCGTCGCGGTCGGGCTGCTCATCGCGGGCGTCACGATCGGTGGCCTGCTGTTCAAGTACGAGAACGACGTCACGCGCATCCGGCTGCAGGAGCTGGCCGCGCCGTTCCAGACCGCCGTCCAGACGGCCGTGCGGAACGGGCAACAGCCGCGCGACGCGATCGCGAGCCTCGCGGAGCAGGTGCAGGCCGCGGACGCGCGCCTCCTCATCGTGAGCCCGGGGAACAATCCGACCGCGAACAACGTCCAGCGGCGCGTGCTCATCGACAGTGACGGCACGCTGGTGAACACGCGCCTGCCACCGACGGACGCGGCGGGCATCGGCCAGTTCACGGATCCGGACGGGACCGTGTGGATCTTCGTCCAGCAACAGCTGCGCGTGGCGGCACTCGGCGCCGGAGGCCAGGGCTTCATCGTCGTCGCGCGCCCGCGCGCGGTCTTCGCGGACGTCGTTCGGGCGCTGCTGCCGTCGCTCGTCATCGCGGGGCTCATCGCCGCCGGCTTCGCGCTCGTCGTCGCGGGACTCCTTGCGCGGACCATCACGTCACCGCTTCGCCGACTCGTCGGCGGGGTGCGTGCGTTCGGCTCGGATCAATCGGCGCGGGTGCCGGTGAGCGGACCGACCGAGGTCAAAGAGCTCGGCGGCGCGTTCAACGAGATGGCCGGGGAGATCGAGCGCGCACGGGCCAGCGAGCAGGCGTTCCTCGCGGACATCTCGCACGAGCTCCGAACGCCGCTCACCTCCATCCACGGATTCGCGCAGGCGATCGCGGACGGTGAAGCCCGCGGTGACGGCGTGCCTCGCGCGGCGGAGATCATCCAACGCGAGGCGCGCCGGCTTGTGCGCATGGTCGAGGGCCTGCTGCAGGTCGCGAAGCTCGAGGCGGGCGTTCAGCGCCTCGCGCACGAGCAGGTCGCGGCCGCCGAGCTGCTGCGCGGCGCGGTCGCGGCCCTCGACGTGCAGGCGCGCGAGGCCGGCGTGTCATTCGACGTGACCGCCGAGCCGCTCGCGGTGATGGGCGACCCCGATCGGCTGTCGCAGCTCTTCATCAACGTCCTCGACAACGCGGTGAAGCACTCGCCCCGGGGCGGCACCGTCCGCGTGAACGGCGCGCACGTCAACGGCGAGGTCGTCGTGCGCATCCGCGATCACGGCGCCGGCCTGCCACCCGGAACGGAGCGCAAGCTCTTCGCGCGGTTCTGGCGCGGCGACAACGCGGCGGCCCACGCCGGCGCGGGCCTCGGGCTCGCGATCGCGCAGGCGATCGCCCAGGCTCACGGCGGCTCGATCGACGCGCGGAACGCACCGGACGGCGGCGCCGAGTTCGCGATCCATCTCCCCGCCGCTGCCTAGACTCCGCGCATGTTCGGTGGGACGGTGCGCGGCAAGACGGCGACGCTCCGCGTACCGGCCGACGCGGATCTCGAGGCACACCAGCGGTGGGCCGCGGACATGCGCGTCCGGCGGGCCGGGCCGATCGGCCGGTGGCACGAGCCCGCGGCGACGGCGACCTGGAAGGAACGGTGGACCGAGCAGGCCAAGGACAAGACGAGCGTCCTGTGG
>DATCQC010000192.1:0-3879 GCA_036569685.1 Candidatus Limnocylindria bacterium
GGCGATAGCCGCGACGCTTGTCGCGCGCTCGAAATGGACGGCGGCAACGCGGTGAGCGAGTCGAAGATGGTGCTCAGGATCATCGGTGTCCTTGCGACGTGCTTCCTGGTCCTGGCTGTGCTCGCGTATGGCGGCGCGCAAGCGAACGCGGCTCCGCTCAGCGCACCGGTCAACCAATGCAACAACGAAACCGCAACGAACGTCGGCGGCCAGGGCGTCTCGTGCACGGTCACGGTCGTGAACTATGTAACGGCGACCGGGACCAGCACGGGTACGCCGTCGACCATCACGGTCACCAAATGCAGCGGCGCGGCGGGCCCGATCGCCGGCGGGACCGGGACGTGCGCCACGACGACGTCGACCTCGGCGCAGCCGGTCACCCAGGTCACCCAGTGCGACGGCGAAGCGAACGGTGGCGGCGGCGTCCTGATCTGCTCGGTGACGGTGACGAACAACATCTCCGGCGCCGCCACCGCGACGCCGGCCACCGTCTACCAGTGCATCGGGTCGGTCATCACCGGCACCGGCGCTCCCGGGACCTGCACCCCGGTCAACACTCCCGGCATCACCTCGGTCACCGCGGCCACCGTTGGCCAGTGCAACAGCTCGGGCAACGGCGGCACGAGCGTCGGATTCATCTGCTCCGTCGGCACGGGCTCGACGACATCCGCTTCGCTGCCCGTGAACGTCGATCAGTGCAATGGCTCCGCGAATGGCGGCGGCTCGTTGGTGCGATGCACCGCCACCGTCAACAACGTGATCCTCGCCGCGACCGCGTCGCCGTCTGCGAGCGCGACCGCGACTCCGGTGGCCACCGCGACCCCGGTATCGTCGGTCGCGCCGAGCGCGACCCCCGCGGCTCCAGCGGCATCCGCCGCTCCGGTCACGGGCCTGCCGAACACGGCCACGGTCGATGGCTCGGCTTCGCTCCTGCTCGGCGGCTTCCTCCTGATCCTCACCGGCGCGCTGGTGATCGGATCGCGGAGGTCCATACCGACCGAGCGCTGACTCACGCCATCCAGCTTCCAGGACCGCGCGGTCACCCCCCGACCGCGCGGTCCGCGCGTCCGGTGGGATGACGGCGGGGTCATGCGGGGACGGCTTGAAAGGACGACTCTCAGCACGTGGCCATCACCGAATTCGTTCTTCAGGAATTCCGACTTCGCGCTGCGGAGAACGTGAATGAGGCCGCGCGCATCGTTGCGACCTTCCCCGACGGCCTCGAGCCATCCGTGCCGCTGCTCCGGAGCATCGACGACGAGCGCGACGTCGCGATCGTTGGCGCGCTGCACGTCGGGGAACGGCTCGATCAACTCGAGCAGCGCGCCGCGCTCGAGCCACTCGTCGCGACCTGGCAGCCCGTCAAGCGATATGGACCGCGGATCAGCGAATCGGCCGAGAGCCCTCCCTCGTCCTACCGGCTCGCCGTGACCGAATCCGGTATCAACAACGTCGATAGCGACCCGGTCGCGCCAGTGGCGGAGACCGTCGCGCCCGGTACGGCTACGACCCGCGTCGGTCTCATGTGGGTCGGGGCGCCGATCGGGACGTACGGCGGCCTCATGGTCCTGCTCGGCAGCTACGGCGACCAGGCAGCCGCCGGCCCTGTGCCGCGCCTGTGGCCTCTGCCCCTGAGCCGCCAGCTGCAAGTACGGATCTACGAAACCCCGCGCTAGAATTGCTCGATGGCGGATTCCCGTCCGGCCCTGACTCGTCCGGTCGACCGCGCGGCCCGTGTGCTCGTGGTGGTGGAGGACCGCGCCGTCTCGAACACCGTGGAGCTCACGCTCCGGCATGGAAGCTACATCCGCCGGTCCGAGCACACGGTCCAGGGCGCCCGAGCCGCGATGGCCGAGTGGCGACCGCATCTCCTCCTTCTCGACATCGACCTCGAGGCGGGTGCGGCGATCCAGCTCATCGACGAAGCTCGCGCCGGTGGCCCGATCGGGGTGATCGCGCTCACTCGTCGGAGCGACCTCCGCGGGAAGCTCGATGCATTCGAGCGCGGAGCGGACGACTACATCGGCGTCCCGTTCGTTCCTGACGATCTCGTCGCGCGCGCCCGCGCCGTCATTCGCCGGACCCACGGCAGCGCCGGGGAGCTCGTCCCGCGCCTGCGGATCGGCGACCTCGAGATCGACGTCCTGAACCGCAAGGTGCTCGCGGGCGACCATGAGCTGCACCTCACCTCGCTCGAACAGGCGCTCCTCTATCTCCTCGCGGCGAACGCGGGGAGCGTGCTCACCCGCGAGCAGATCCTCGACGCGCTCTGGGGCACCGACTTCGTGATCGAGAGCAACGTCGTCGATCGGCACGTCCGCGCGCTGCGGGCCAAGCTCCAGAACGACTGGCACAAGCCGCGGTACATCGAGACCGTCCCCGGCACCGGATACCGGTTTGTCTCGGGTGGCCCGGAGGCGACTCCCGGCGAATAGGGCCGGTTTTTCAGGCCCTCCCGGGCGGGCGTTACCTCGGCGTTACCAAACCGTCATGCGGTGGCCGGCTGCCCCTGCGACGGTTGCCCGGGGACCGGCCGCCGCTTCCGCGGCTCGGACCGCCGGAGGACGCGATGACCGTGCAGACCGTGCTACTCGTCGAAGACGACACCGGGCTCTCGGAGATGGTCGGTAGCGTGCTGACCCTGGCGGGCTATCGCGCGGTCGTCATCGCCGAGCACGCCCTCATCCCGTACGCGATCGCGAGCGCTCACCCGCGTTGCGTGATCATGGATGGAGAGCTGAACGCGAACGGCCTGAACCGGAGCTGGGATGATGCGGCCGCGATCCGGCGGACCTATCCCGAGATCCCGATATTGATGATGACCGCAGACCGCGCCGCTCTCGCCGAGGCCCAGGCTCGCCACAGCCGGCGCAGCCGCGCCGCTGGCTTCGCGGGGTTCGTCAGCAAGCCGTTCGACGTCGACGCATTCCTCGTGACGCTCAGGACGGCGCTCGAACTTCGCGCTCCGGCAGACGAGCCGGCCGATGGCCCGGTCGTCATCTTTCCCGATATCGGACGGCCGATCGCGGACGACCCGCCCGAGGTCCGTCTGTTCGACACGGTGGTCCACGAGCTGCGGCAGCCGCTCACGGTCATCCGCGGCCAGCTCCAGCTCGGTCGGCGCCACAT
The DNA here is from genome assembly GCA_036569685.1 of Candidatus Limnocylindria bacterium. GTDB lineage: Bacteria > Chloroflexota > Limnocylindria > P2-11E > P2-11E > UBA4735. The sequence goes on from DATCQC010000192.1 coordinate 3,130, forward strand.
CGGCACCGATGCCGACCGGGTCCAGACCGCGATCGACCTCTCGATCGCGCAGGTGGATCGCATGTCGCGCTTGCTGGCCGATCTGCTCGATTCCGCGCGGCTCGCGGCGAACGCGCCTGAGCTGCGAATCCTGCCGTTCGACCTTGCGCCGGTGGTCGCCGCCGCGATCCGAACGCATGAGGACGGCGACGCGCGCCGCATCACGTTCCGGTGGCCGCACGGCCGGGTGATGGTGACCGGCGATGCCGATCGCGTGACCCAGATCCTCGACAACCTGCTGAGCAACGCGATCAAGTACAGCGCGCCGGAGCTTCCGATCGAGGTCACGTTCACGTTGCAGCGCACCGATGTCGAAGTGCGCGTCGCCGACCACGGCCTCGGGATCCCTGCGGACGAGCGGGCCGGGTTGTTCACGCCGTTCTATCGCGCTTCGACCGCGGTGAGCATCGCCGGAACGGGCCTCGGGCTGCACATCAGCCGGCGCCTCGCCGAACGGCAGGGCGGACGGCTCTGGCTCGACGCGAGCTCGGGCGCCGGCTGCGTGTTCGCGCTCGCACTGCCGCTCGCATAGCGCGCGGGAGGGGACCAGCAGGGCGAGCGTTGCGGCGGCGAGCCTAGCGCCGGACCGCGATCGTCGCGGTCGAGGCGCTACGGTGCGGAGCGTGAGCCGTCGATTTCGCTTCACGGTGCAGGCGGGCACCCCACCCGCGGGGATGGACTGGCCGTCGTTCGCCAGGCGATTGGAGTCGA
>DATCQC010000193.1:0-19069 GCA_036569685.1 Candidatus Limnocylindria bacterium
CGTCGCGGCAAAGCCGCTCCTCGCTCCTCATTCCACCGTGACCGCCTTCGCGAGGTTCCGCGGCTGGTCGACGTCGTTGCCGCGCCGGTCGGCGACGTGGTACGCGAGGAGCTGGAGCGGTACCACCGCGAGCGCCGGCGAGAGCAGCTCGTTCGTGGCCGGGATCCGGATGATCTCGTCGGCGTGCTCCACGATCTCGAGGTCGCCGTCGGTCGCGAGCGCGATGACCACGCCCGCGCGCGCGCGGACCTCCTGGATGTTCGAGAGCATCTTCTTGTACACGGAGTCCTGGAGGGCGATCGCGACCACCGGGAGCGAGCTGTCGATGAGCGCGTTCGTTCCGTGCTTCATCTCGCCGGCGGCCGTGCCCTCGGCGTGGATGTAGCTCAGCTCCTTGAGCTTGAGCGCGCCCTCGAGGGCGGTCGGGTAGTTCACGCCGCGGCCGAGATGCAGGAAGTTGCTCGCGGCGTGGTAGCGGTACGCGAGCGCCTTGAGCTTCGGCTCCTCGCGCAGCACGGCGTCGATCAGCGTCGGCAGGTGGAACGCCTCCGCGAGCAGCTTTGCCGCGTCGGGATCGGCGATCGTGCCGCGCCGCTGCGCCAGGTAGATCGCAAAGAGGTACAGATCCACGAGCATCGACGTGTACGCCTTGGTCGACGCGACGCTGATCTCGGGGCCGCTGTGCAGGTAGATGACGTCGTCCGAGACGCGGCTGGCCTCGCTCCCCATGACGTTCACGAATGTGAGCAGCCGCGCGCCGCGCTTCTTCCCTTCCTGCATGGCGGCGAGGGTGTCGACCGTCTCGCCCGACTGCGTGACCGCGATCACCAGCTGGCCCTTCGAGACGACTGGCTCGCGATAGCGGTACTCCGACGCGATCTCGACGTCGCACGGGATCCGGGCCAGCCGCTCGATCAGATACTTGCCGATGAGCGCGGCGTGGTACGCGGTGCCGCAGGCCACGAAGCTGATCCGCGGCAGCGCCTTCACGTACTCGTCCGTCATCTTGAGGTCCTCGTCGAAGATCACCCGGCCGGTGGACCGGTCGACGCGCCCGAGCAGCGTGTCCGAGATCGACCGCGGCTGCTCGAAGATCTCCTTCAGCATGAAGTGCTTGTAGCCGGACTTCGCCGCCGCGATCGCGTCGAGCGCGATCGTGCGCGCCGGACGCTCGATGGCCGCGCCGTCCGCGATGCTGCGGAAGCGCACGCCCGTCGGCGTGACGATCGCGAGGTCGCCGCCCTCGAGGAAGCTCATCTGGCGGGTGTGCTCGAGGAGCGCGGTCATGTCGGACGCGACGAAGTTCTCCCCCTTGCCGTGCCCCACGATGACGCCGCCGGCGTTGCTGATCCGCGCGGCGACGATCGTCCCCGGGTCCGACGTGGAGATGAACGCGAGCGCGGCCGCGCCCTCGAGCCGCGGCAGGACCGCGAGCGCGCTGTCCTCGAGGGACCTGCCGCCCTTCAGCTCATCCTCCAGCAGATGGACGACGACCTCGGTGTCGGTCTCGGACGTGAAGGTGTGTCCGGCCGCCACCAGCGGCGCCTTCAGCGCCTGGAAGTTCTCGATGATGCCGTTATGGATGACCGCGGTCGCGCCGGTGCAATCGACATGCGGATGCGCGTTCGCTTCGGTCGGACGGCCATGCGTCGCCCATCGGGTGTGGCCGATGCCCGTGTCTCCCGACGCCGGACGTTGCGCGACGACGGCCGCGAGGTTGTCAAGCTTGCCCTCGGCCCGGCGCACCTCAAGCACCTGATCACGCTCGATGGCGACGCCCGCGGAGTCGTACCCGCGGTATTCGAGGCGCCGCAGCCCGCTCATCAGCAGCGGCAACGCCTCGCGCGGACCGGTGTAGCCGACGATCCCACACACGGTTAGGCGAGGGCCTCCGTCGCGGTGGCGGCGAGCGAATCGGCGATCCGCTTCGCCATCGCGTCGTCGCGCGCTTCGACGGTGATGCGGAGCACCGGCTCCGTTCCGGACGCGCGCACGACGAGCCGGCCGGCCGAGCCCAGCTCCGTCTCGGCGTCGCGCACGGCGGAGGAGAACCGCGTGACTTCCTTCCACTCGCGACGGCGAGGCGCCTTCACGTTCTTCGTGATCTGCGGCCAGTGCTCGATCTCCCGCGCCAGCTCGGTCAGGGTCCGCCGCTCGAAGCGCATGAGCGTCAGCACCTCGAGCCCGGTGAGGATGCCGTCCCCGGTGGTCGTGAACTCGCGGAAGATCACGTGGCCCGACGGCTCGCCGCCGAACTGGGCCTTTCGCTTGTCGAGTTCCTCCCAGACGTAACGGTCGCCGACCTGGGTTCGGACGAGGCCGATGCCATCGCGCGCGAGCGTGGCTTCGAGCCCGCCGTTCGTCATGACGGTCCCGACGACGAGCTTCGGGTCGAGCTTCCCGTGCTTCGCGAAGTGGCGTGCCGCGAGCGCCAGCACGAAGTCACCGTCGAGTACGGTGCCGGTGGCGTCCACGGTCATGACGCGATCGCCGTCGCCGTCGAAGGCGAAGCCGACGTCGGCCTTGTGTTCCACGACGGCCTTCTGGAGCGCCGCCGGCGCCGTCGCGCCGCAGCCGAGATTGATGTTCGCGCCGTCGGGCGTGTCGAACAGCGTCAGCACATCCGCACCCGCGCGCGCGAACACCGCCGGCGCGACGCGGTAGGTCGCACCGTTCGCGCAGTCGAGGACCACGCGCAGACCGTCCAGCTTCGGCGCGAGCGCGCCCAGGAAGTCCTCGTACTTCTTCACGAGGCCCCGCACGTCGCCGACGAGACCGATCCCGCCCTCCGTCGGCCGCGGGAGCTTCGTGTCGTCGGCCATCGCCGCCTCGATCCGGTCCTCCGTCGCGTCGGGCAGCTTGAGTCCGGCGTGGTCGAAGAACTTGATGCCGTTGTCGGGCGCCGGGTTGTGCGACGCGCTGATCACCGCGCCGGCGACGACATCCTCTGTGCGCGCGAGGTACGCGAGCCCGGGCGTCGGAATGTGGCCGGTGAGCCGCACGTCCATCCCCACCGAGCACAGCCCGGCGGCGAGCGCGCTCTCGAGCATCCGCCCCGAGCGCCGCGTGTCGCGGCCGATGATCACGGAGTGACCGGGGCCGCCCAGGATGTGGCCCGCCGCGCGCCCGAGGCGCAGGGCGAGCTCCGGCGTGAGGTCGCCGTTCGCGACCCCCCGCACACCGTCAGTCCCAAAAAGACGGGTCATGAGCGAGCCACGGCTTCGCCGGGGCGAGCAAAACGCCTCACTTGAGCCTCATCGTGAGGGTGACCCGGATCGGTTGGAGCGAGATGACCGTGACACCTGCCGGGACCTTCAGCACGACGTCGGCCTGATAGGTCCCCGCTCCCTTTCCGGATGCGTCGACGGTCGCCGTGACGTCCGTCGCGACGAGCGCGGCCAGGGCCGCGGTGGGTCCGGAGACCACGACGCTCACCGTCGACGGATCGGTCTCGGCGACCAGGCCGGCGGCGACGCCGGTCGCCTGGACGGCCACGACCGGGAACGGGCGGGTGCCCGACAGCGGGACCACCGTGATCCCGACCGTGGCGTCCGTCGGTTGGAGCAGCGATACGCCGTCGGGCAACAGGAGCGGCACGCGGAACGATCGATTCGTGTTGAGGCCGCTCACGTCGATCGCGGCCGTGTCGATGCGATCGACCGCCACCAGCTTGTCGGGGGTGCCTTGGATCTGGACCGCGACCGGGTCCGTCGTGACGCGCGAGATCCAATACCCCGATGCGACCGCGCCCTTCAGCGACCAGAGCACCGGCACCGTGCGGGTGCTGGTGGTCGAGAGCACCGGGACATTCACCTGCACGCTCGGCGGATCCGACTGCACGCCGTCCACGGGGTTCCCGCTCGCGTCGACCGCGACCGCATCGGCGCTCGCCGAGATGTCGATCGGCGTGTCACCGAACCGCAAGGTCGCGTAGACCGCCGCGACGCTCGCGACCAGGCTCTGCGCGCCGGTGATCTTCACCTCGGCGCTCGACATCGTCGCCGAACCCGGCTGGAAGCCGGCCGGCGGATCGTTGGCGAACCGGACCTGCACCGTCACCGAGCGCGTAACGATCTGCTCGATGCGCACCGGGACCGTGGGCGGGTCGGTCTCCGCGACGACGTTCTGATCCGCGAGCGGCACGCGCAGCGCGACGTTCTGCACGTCGTTGCGTCCGAGATCGGCCTGGCCGAGGTCAGGCACCGGATGGATGTCGGTCTGCGCGAGCTTCGCGATCGCCGGCTGCGGGCCACGGAGGGTCACCGCGACGTCGCCGAGCGTGCCGCGAAGCACGTACCCGGCGGGAACGTCGGCCGGCCGCTCGACCGGCACCCGGAACGTGACGACGGCCTGCTGCGTGGACTCCGCCACCGCGACGAAGGCGAGCACAGAGATCGCGAGCGCCGCGGCCTTCAGCGGGAAGTCGCGGACCACCAGGCTGCGCAGGTCGATACGGCGAAGACCCGTCCGGCGGGCGGCGTAGCCGGGAGCGCGCATCGGTTAGGAGGCCTTGCTGCGGAACGGCAGCGGCTGGATCCGGCTGCGGAGCAGCGAGCTCAGCACGCGACGAAGGCGCTCCTCATCGAGACCGCCGATGATCCGGCCGCTGCTCGCGATGGAGATCGCCTGGGTCTCCTCGGACACGACGATGACGATGGCGTCGGTCTGGGAGCTGATCGAGAGCGCCGCGCGATGGCGCATGCCGTACCGGTGCGAGGCCCGGTCCTGCGTGTCCTCGAGCGGCAGGAGACAGGCCGCCGCCAGGATCTGCGGCCCGCGGACGATCACGGCCCCGTCGTGCAGCGGCGAGCGGACCATGAAGATGGACGCGAGCAGCTCGGCCGAGAGCCGCCCGTTCACCGGCACGCCCGTCTCGGTGTAGTCCTGCAAGCCGGTGCCGCGCTCTATGACGATGAGCGCGCCGTGATGGGCGCCGCTGATGAGCAGCGCCGCGCGCGTGAGCTCGTCGACGACGCGGTCGACCTCTTCCGCGTCGCTCGGGGTGAGCAGCCGGTTGAGGGGGCCGAGCTGCCCGAGCTGGCCGAGGCCGCGGCGCAGCTCGGGCTGGAACACGATGAGGATCGCGAAGACGGCGATCGCGAGGAACGCCTGGAACAGCAGCTTCGTGAGCGTCAGCTGCAACAGGACGGCGAGCCCGTAGATCACCACCAGCACGAGCACCCCGAGCAGCAGCTGCACCGCGCGCGTGCCGCGGATGAGGCGCAGGAGGTAGTACACGAAGACGAACACGATCGCGATGTCGAGCACGTTGTTCCAGCCGAACGCCTGACCGCTGAAGACCGCCCCGATCGCGTTCAGGAACTGGTCCATCAGTTAAACCGCTCCGGCGAGCCGCTCGACTTCCACCGCCAGCTCGTCCTGACCGTCCAGCCTCAGGGCTTCGGCCAGGAGCGCGCACTTGGCGCGCGCGACATCGCGCTTCCCGAGCGAGCTCACGACGTCGACCAGCAGGCGCTGGGCCTGATGGTCCGCGAGCCCCGAGGCGATGAGCTGGAGCAGCAGATCGGACGCGGCGTTCGTGTGACCCTTCGCGATGAAATGGCGGGCTGCGACGAGCGCGGCCTGCGCCGCGCGCGGATCGCCCTGCGCGATGTATTCGGCCGCGCGCATGTCGGCCTCGAGCGGATCCTCGGCCGCATCGAGCGCGGGCTCGGGCACGCGCTCGCGCTGCGGCGCGGGCGCTGCGGGCGCCCACGATCGCGGCGGCGCCGGTGCCATCGGCTCGGCCACGACGGGCGCCGGCGCCTCGAGCGTCTGGAGGCGCGGGTCGGGCGCGGGCGGCTCGTCCGTGCGAGGTCGACGCGGCACCCCGGGAATGCCACCCAGCGCCAGCGGTTCGGCCGCTGCTCGCGCGGGCGGAGGCGGCGCAGGCGGCGGAGGCAGAGCGCTCGTGTCGATCCCGACCTCGTTCGCGAGGCTGACGAGCTCGGGGATCGCTCCGAGGCTCTCGAGCCCGTAGACGATCTCGCGTTTCGCGGCGCCCGGGTCCGAGTAGAGGCTGAGGCGCGCGTACCGCACGTATTCCTGCGCCGCGGCATCGCGTTCGCCCGCGAGCGCGTGCGCGGCCGCGAGGCGGCGGTGCGCACCGAGGTCGAGCGGATCGAGCTGCAACGCCTCGTTGAGCAGGGCGACGACACCGCCATGCTCGCCGGCCTTGGCGAGCTTCGCCGCGCCGTCGCGCAGCGTGGCCAGCGCGCCGGGGCGGTCCGCCTGCTCCATGCGCACCTTCGCGAGGCCGCGGTAGCCGCCCGGCGCGGCCGGGAACTTCGCGCAGAGGTAGCCGAACTGCTGCTCGGCCTGACGCAGCCGTCCGGCCTGCAATTCACGCAGGCCGGACGCGAGCGCGATCTTGTAGTTGAAGTCCTGGACCGCAGCCACCGCGACTAGTGTGCGCCCCCGGCCCGTGGCCGTGGAGCCCTCTCTAGCGCTTCGTGAACTGCGGCGCCTTGCGCGCCCGCTTCAGACCGGGCTTCTTGCGCTCCTTCGCGCGAGGATCGCGCGTGAGCAGCCCCGCCTTACGGAGGACGGCCCGATGGTCGGCGTCGACCTGGAGGAGCGCGCGAGAGATGGCGTGACGGATCGCGCCGAGCTGCCCCGATTCGCCGCCGCCCGCGACCTTGACCATCGCGTTGAATCGCCGTGCGGTGTTCGTCACGGTGAAGGGCTGGAGCGCCGATTCCGAGTAGCCGTCGCGCCCGAAGTACTCCTCGAGCGGCTTGCCGTTCACGACGACGGTCCCCTCGCCGGGAACGAGCCGCACGCGCGCGACGCTCGTCTTGCGGCTGCCGGTGCCCTGGAAGTACGGCATGGTCTTCATCTAGCGCTTCTCCATCGCGAGCGTCTCGGGCCGTTGCGCCTGGTGCGGGTGCTCCGGCCCCGCGTACACGAAGAGCTTGCGCGACATCTTCTCGCCGAGGCGGTTCTGCGGCAGCATCCCGCGGATCGCGCGGCGCACGACCTCCTCCGGCCGGCGCGCGAGCAGCCGCTCGAGCGTCTCGGCCTTGAAGCCGCCCGGGTAGCCGGAGTGGCGGATGTACATCTTGTCCGCGAGCTTCTTGCCGGTGACCTTGATCTTCGCGGCGTTCACGATGACGACCGGGTCACCGGTGTCGAGGCTCGGGGTGAACGAGGGCTTGTGCTTGCCGCGCAGCGTCGCGGCGGCCTGCGTCGCAAGACGGCCGAGGATCGCACCGTCCGCGTCGATGACGCGCCAGTGCCGCTCGACCTCGCTCAGCTTCGCGCTCTTCGTTCTAGTCGTTATCGCCGTCATCTTCTTCTCGCCTCGGTCTTTCGTTCTCGTCGTACGCCACACGTGTCAGACACAGGCCTCGCGCCGGCGCCGCCGGCCCGGCTTCCGCGCGATCCTTCGACCGCACGATCTCGCCGAACCGCTGGACGCCGATCTTGCCACGTCCCACCCAGAGGAGGGTCCCCACGATCGCGCGGACCATCCCTCGAAGGAACGCGTCGGCTTCGACCTCGAACCGGAGGAGCTCGCCCGCACGGGTCCACTCCGCCTTCCGCACCGTGCGCACCGTTGCGCGCTCCCTGCCCTCGCCCGTGGCGAAGGCGCCGAAGTCGGCGCGCCCGATCAGCAGCGCGCTCGCCTCACGCATCGCATCCAGCCGCAGCGCGGCAGGATGGTGATACGCCCAGCGCTCGAGCGGATCGCGGTCCGGTCCGATCCGAAGCCGGTATTCATATGTGCGTCCCGAAGCCGAGAACCGGGCGTGGAACTCGTCCCCGCACGGCTCGAGCGCCGAGACCGCGATGTCCCAGGGAAGGAGGGCGTTGACCCCCCGTCCCAGCTTCGCCCCGTCCAGCGCGCTCGCCGTCCGGAAGCTCACGACCTGCCCGATCGCGTGGACCCCGGTATCGGTCCGTCCCGCGCCGGCGATGCGTACCGGCTCGTCGCAGACCGTCGCGAGCGCCCGTTCCAGCTCGCCCTGCACCGTCCGCGCGCCGTCCTGGACCTGGAATCCCGCGAATGCGGTCCCGTCGTAGGCGACGCGTGCCCGGTAGTTCGTTAGGCCTTGGCCTTCACGGTCTTCTTCGTAGTCTTCTTCACCGTCTTGGTCTTCGCAGGGGCAGGGGCAGGGGCCCCTGAGGCGCGAAGCGCCCCCCTTCCACCCTCGGACGAAGCGGTGGTCTTGCGACGCGGCAGCGCGAGGCGGCGGCGCGGTTTCGCTTCGGCCTCGGGCTCGATGTTCTCCTCGATCCCGGGCATGAGCTCGATGAGCATCATCGGCGCGCTGTCACCCACCCGGCGCGGCAGCCGCGTCGTGCGGGTGAACCCGGACTGACGATCGGCATAGCGCGCCGCGAGATCGGTGAACAGCTTCTCGACGATCTCCTGCTCCGGCAGCCAGCCGATCGCCTTCCGGCGTGCGACAAGCGAGCCGTCCTTGCCGAGCACGATCATGCCGTCGATGAACGTGCGGACCTCTTTCGCCTTTGCCTCGGTCGTCTTGACCGATTCGTAGCGGAGCACGGAGAGGGTCAGGTTCCGCAGCATCGCTTTGCGATGCCCGGTCTGCCGGCCGAACTTCCGCTGGTGGACCCGATGCGGCATGCGCTAGCGCTCCTCGCCGGCGACGAGCTCGTCGTCACCGGTCGTGTCCGTGTCGTCGGTGTCCGTGTCGTCGAGGTCCTCGGACGGGCCTTCGTCGGCGCCCTCCGCGGACCCTTCGGCGGACGCTTCGCTCGGCTCGGGAGCCTCGATGAGCCCGCGCGCCGCAAGGCGCTCCTTGATCTCATCGAGCGACTTCTTGCCGAAGTTGCGCATGCGGAGCAGCTCCTCGTCGGGCGTCTGGAGGAGCTGGCCGACCTTCGTGATCCCGTGCCGCTTCAGCGAGTTGAACGCGCGCTGCGGCAGGTCGAGGTCCTCGATCGGCATGTCGGCGATCGCCGACGGCAGCGCGCTGCCGTTCGTGCGCGGCGCCGGCGCGAGCGCGGCCTGCGACCGGGTCAGCCCGGTGAACAGGGAGAACTGCTGGATGAGGATCTGCGAGCCCTGCGCCACGGCCTCGTCCGGCGGCGTCGTGCCGTCGGTCCAGACCTCCAGGATCAGCCGGTCGTAGTCGGTGACCTGGCCCACGCGGGTGTTCTCGACGGAGAAGTTCACGCGCTTGACCGGCGAGAAGAGCGCGTCGATCGGGATGACGCCGATCGGCAGGCCTTCCTTCCTGTCGCCCGAGGTGAAGCCCCGGCCGATCTCGACCGTGAGCTCCATCCAGAGCGAGGCCTCGGGCTCGAGGGTCGCGATCTTCGCCTCGGGGTTCACGATCTCGATCTCGCTCGTGGTCTGGATGTCGGCGGCGGTGACGTCACCGGGGCCGGTCTTCTCGAGGGTGAGCGTGACCGGCTCGTTCGCGAACGAGCGGAGCCGGACGTTCTTGAGGTTGAGCACGATCTCGACGACGTCTTCCTTCACGCCGGGGATCGTGGAGAACTCGTGCGCGACGCCCCGGATGCGCGCGGCTGTGATCGCGGCGCCCGGGAGGGACGACAGGAGCACACGGCGGAGCGAGTTGCCCAGCGTGGTGCCATAGCCCGCCGGCAGCGGCTCGCAGACGAACCGCGCGTGGCGGTCGTCGCCCTCGAGACGCTCGATCTTGGGGTATTCCAGTTCAACGATCGACATCGGTCTTGTTCCTTCCTCGGCTAGCGGGAATAGTGCTCGACGATGAGCTGCGTATCGACCTGCGTCTCGATCTGCTCCCGCTTGGGGTCAGACGCGATGCGCGCGGTGTAGGACTCGGGGTCGACCTCGAGCCACGCGGGACGGGTCTGGGTCTTCGCCCAGGCGAGCACGTCCTTGAAGTACTGCGACTCGCGCGACGATTCGACGACGGCGACGCTGTCGTTCGCCTTCACCGTGTAGCTCGGGATCGAGGTGCGCTTGCCGTTGACGCTGATGTGCCCGTGGCTCACGAGCTGACGCGCCTGCGAGCGGGACTTCGCGAAGCCGGAGCGGTACACGACGTTGTCGAGCCGTGCTTCGAGGAGCTCGAGGAGGACCTCACCGGTCGACCCGCGCTTCTCCGTGGCCTTGTGGAACGTGTTCTTCATCTGCTTCTCGAGCACGCCGTAGATGCGGCGGGCCTTCTGCTTCTCACGCAGCTGCAGCGCGAAGTCCGACACCTAGCGCCGGCGCTGCTGGTGCATGCCTGGCGGCGAGCTGCGCTTCTCGAAGGTGCACTTCGTGACGCATTTCTCGCCCTTCAGATAGAGCTTCATGCCTTCGCGGCGGCAGAGGCGGCAGACCGGTCCGGTGTAGCGAGCCATTCGTTCTCCCCTAGACCCGGCGCCGCTTCGGCGCGCGGCAACCGTTGTGCGGGATCGGCGTGACGTCGGTGATGGCGGTCACCTCGAGGCCCGTCGCCTCGAGCGCGCGGATCGCGGCCTCACGGCCGGCGCCGGGACCACGGACGAAGACCTCGATCGTGCGAAGGCCCTGGTCCATCGCTTTGCGCGCCGCGTTCTCCGCGGTGACCTGCGCCGCGTACGGGGTGCTCTTGCGCGAGCCCTTCCAGCCCGACGCGCCGGCCGAGGCCCACGCGATCACGTTCCCCTGCGGGTCGGTGAGCGAGACGATCGTGTTGTTGAACGAAGCCTTGATGTGCGCGGCCCCCCGCGGCACGGTCCGCTTCTCGCGCTTGCGGCGCGGAGCGGGCTTGGCGCCCTCGGCGGGCTTCTCCGCGGTCTTCTCGGCCTTTTCCTGGCTCACGTTCGTCCCTTCTCTTCTCTGCTACGTCTTCGCCGCGGTCTTCTTCTTGCCCGCGACGGTCTTGCGCGGCCCGCGGCGCGTGCGCGCGTTCGTGCGGGTGCGCTGGCCACGGACCGGGAGCGCCTTGCGGTGGCGCAGCCCGCGGTACGAGCCGATCTCCTGGAGGCGCTTGATGTTCAGGGCGACCTCGCGGCGGAGATCACCCTCGACCGTGAACTTGCGGTCGATGACCTCGCGGATCTTGGCGACCTGCGCCTCGGTGAGATCCCGCACGCGGATCGCGTGGTCCACGCGCGCCTCATCGAGGACCTCGCGCGCATTCGTCGGGCCGATGCCGAAGATGTAGCGGAGCGACACGTCAACGCGCTTCTCGCGCGGGATGTCGACGCCGGCGATCCGAGCCATGTGCCTCCCCTATCCCTGCCGCTGCTTGTGCTTCGGCTCGGAGCAGATCACGAGGATCACGCCCTCTCGCCGGATGATCTTGCACTTGTCGCAGCGCTTCTTGACGCTCGCGCGGACCTTCACTCGCTAGTACCTCACCCTTCGCGTGATGCGACCTCGCTTGAGGTCATATGGCGACAGCTCCACGAGGACCTTGTCACCTGGGACGACCCGGATGAAGTTCATCCGCATCTTCCCGGAGATATGCGCCAGGACCGCATGGCCGTTCTGGAGCTCCACCTTGAACATCGCGTTGGGGAGAGCCTCGGAGACCGTTCCCTCCACCTCGATGACGTCCTTGTTGCTCGGCTTACTGCTGGCCATGGACCTCTGACGCAAAAAACTCCGCGGCACAGCGCCACGGGAAGTGAAAATGTACCAAAACCGCACGATTTCGGCAAGCGCCGGTCATGCGGACACCCGGTCTCTCGTGCGTCCGAGACCGGCTGTGCCGGCCGCGGCCGAGCCCCCTTCAAAGGCCGTCAGGATCACCGGGCCGTCGGGCAGGCAGGCGAGGGTGTGCTCGAAATGGGCCGAAAGGCTGCCGTCCTCGGTCACGACCGTCCAGTTGTCGTCGAGGACCCGGGTCGCGATCCCCCCGACGTTGACCATCGGCTCGATCGCGATGCAGAGGCCCTCTTTGATGACCCGGCCGAGATCGGCCGTCCCGTAATTGGGGACCTGGGGCTCCTCGTGCATCGCCCGGCCGATCCCGTGGCCGACGTAGTTACGGACCACCGAGAACCCCTGGCTCTGCGCGTGGCCCTGAACCGCGGCCCCGATGTCGCCGAGCCGGTTGCCCAGGGTCGCGGCCGCGATCCCGCGCACGAGCGCCTCGCGCGTCACCTCGATGAGCTTCCGCGCCTCCGCCGAGATCCTGCCGACCGGCACGGTGATCGCGGCGTCGGCGTGCCAGCCATCCACGATCGCGCCCGCGTCGATCCCGACGATGTCGCCTTCCTTGAGCTTCCGCTTGGACGGGATGCCGTGGACGATCTGCTCGTTGACCGACGTGCAGATCGTCGCGGGGTAGCCGTAGTAATTGAGGAACGAGCTCACGGCACCGGCGCGCGCGAGCACGTCGGCGGCGATGCGGTCGAGCTCGAGCGTGGTGATGCCCGGCTTCACAGCGTCGCGCGTCGCCGTGAGCATCGCGGCCACGATCGCGCCCGCCTCGCGCATCTTCGCGATCTGGTCGGCGGTCTTCAGCGTGACCATCAGCGCGCCGCCTCGATGAGCCGCTTCGTGACGGCGTCGAGATCGCCCTGGCCATTCACGCGGCGGACGCGGTTCAGGGCCTCGTAGTGCTCGACGACCGGCTGGGTCTGCTCGGCGTACACGTCGAACCGCCGGGCGATGACCTCGGGTGTGTCGTCCGCCCGGCCCTCCGACCTCGAGCGATTGAGGATCCGTCGGACGAGCTCCTCGCGCGGCACGTCGATCAGCAGGACGCGCCCGATCGAGCGGCCACGCCCGCCGAGCAGCGCCTCGAGCGCCTCCGCCTGAGCGACGGTTCGCGGGAAGCCGTCGAACATCACCCGCGTACCCTTCGGCAGACCGTCGACGAACTCGCGCACCATGTCGATGGTGACGTCGTCGGGGACGTAGTCGCCACGGTCCATGTACCGCTGGGCGAGCTCGCCGAGCGGCGTCGAGCGCTTCAGGTGGTCGCGGAACAGATCGCCGGTCGACAGCTGCACCCAGCCGTTGCGCGCCGCGAGGAGCTTCGCCTGGGTGCCCTTCCCCACGCCGGGCGGGCCCATGAAGATGAGGTCCCCCGCGGCCGTGTCGCAGGCCGACACCTTGGCCTCGCGCTCCGCCATCACCGGATGAAGCCCTCGTAGCTCCGCATGAGGAGCTGCGCCTCGAGCTGCTTCATCGTCTCGACGACCACGCCGACCACGATGAGGATGCTGGTGCCGCCGAGGCGGAGGGTCTGCACCCCGGTGAGGTCGCCGATCAGCGTCGGCATGACCGCGACGATGCCGAGGAAGAGCGCTCCTGCGATGGTGATCCGCGTCACGACCCGGCCGAGGAACTCCGCGGTGGGCCGGCCGGGCCGGATGCCCGGGATGAACCCGCCGTAGCGTTTGATGTTGTCGGCCACGTCGTTCGGGACGAACGTGAAGGCCGTGTAGAAGAACGTGAACGCGACGACGAGGACGAAGTACGCGCCGTTGTACAGGACGGTGTTCTGGAAGGCGTTCACGATGCCCGTCGACAGGTGTGCGGAGCCATTCGGTGTCGCTGTTCGTGAAGTACTGCGCCACCTGGCTCGGCAGCAGGAGGATCCGAGATCGCGAAGATGATCGGGATGACGCCGGCGCTGTTCACGCGCAGCGGGATGTGGGTCGCGCCGCCCGAGTACATCCGCGTGCCGCGGACGCGCTTCGCGTATTGGACCGGCACCCGGCGCTGGCCCTCCTGGATGAACACGATCGCGCCGATCACGAGAACGGCGATGATCGCGTAGATCGCGAGCCCGAAGTAGTTCGTCTGCACCTGGATGGTCTGGCTCACCGTGGTCGGCAGCCGGCCGACGATGCCGGCAAAGATGATGAAGCTGATGCCGTTGCCGATGCCGCGCTCGCTGATCAGCTCACCGAGCCACATGAGGATGAGGGTGCCGGCGGTGAGCGTGGCGAGGATCGCGAGGGTCAGGCCCAGGTTCGACGGGCCGAAGTCCGTGAGCACGCCCGAGCGCTGCATGAACACGCACACCCCGATGCCCTGCAGGAGCGCGAGCGGCACCGTGAGCATGCGGGTATAGGAGTTGATCTTGTTCCGCCCGTACTCGCCCTCCTTGGAGAGGCGCTCGAGCGGCGGGATCGTCTGGTTGAGGAGGGTCATGATGATCGAGGCGTTGATATAGGGGTTCACCCCGAGGGCGACGACGCTGAACCGCGAGAGGCCGCCGCCGGAGAAGAGGTCGAGCAGCCCGAGGAGCTGGTTGTTCTGGAGGACCGCGGCGAGCTGGGTCTGGTCGACGCCCGGCAACGGCACGTGCGCGAGGAACCGGAACACCAGCAGCATCGCGAGGGTGAACAGGATCTTGACGCGGAGGTCCGGCGCCCGGAAGGCATCCCGGAATGTCTCGAAGACCTTCACGCCCTAGCGAGTCCCAGCGTCGAGTAGCACCACCGTGCCGCCCGCGGACTCGATCTTCTGCTTGGCGGCCGCGGACACACGGTGCGCGTGCACCTCGAACTTCTGCCCGGCCTCGCCGTTCGCCAGCAGCTTCACCTTGGCGGTCGGCTCGATGAGCCCCTTGGCGGCCAGCGTCGACGGCGACACGGTGCCGTCCACGGCGTAGGTCTTCAGCTGACCGACGTTCAGCGCGACGTACTCGACCCGGAGGCGGTTCTTGAACCCACGGAGCTTCGGCAGGCGCATGTGCAGGGGCATCTGGCCGCCCTCGAACCAGGCCGGCAGGCCCGGGCCGCTGCGGGCGAGCTGGCCCTTCGTACCCTTGCCCGCCGTCTTGCCCTGGCCCGCGGCCGTGCCGCGACCGACGCGGCGGGTGTTCTTGCGCGAGCCGCGCTGCGGCACGAGGTCATGGGTCTTCATCGTCCGGCCTTTCCTTCGCCGACCTCGACGAGGTGGGCGACCCTGCGGAGCATGCCGCGCAGCGCCGGCGTGTCCTCGTGCGACACGCGCTGGCCGGTCCGCTTCAGGCCGAGCGCCTGCAGCGTGCCCTTCGCCGAACGCTTCTCGCCGATCGCGCTCTTGTGCTGGCGGATCTCTAGACGGCTCATGAGACGGCGACCGGCTCTTCGGTCGGACGCTTGCGGCGCTCGATGCCGCGCGTGTCGGCCACGGTGTCCGCCGAGCGGAGCATGCCGAGGGCTTCCATCGTCGCCATGACGACGTTCACCGGGTTCGTGCTGCCGAGCGACTTCGACAGGATGTCGTGGATGCCCGCGGACTCGACGACCGCGCGCACGGAGCCGCCCGCGATGACGCCGGTCCCCTTCGATGCGGGACGGAGGAGCACCTTCGCCGCTCCGAAGTCGGCCGTCACCGGGTGCGGGATCGTGCGGTCGACGAGCGGGACGAGCATGAGGTGCTTCTTCGCGTCCTCGACGCCCTTCTTGATCGCTTCCGGGACCTCGTCGGCCTTGCCGAGCCCGGCGCCGACGTGACCGCGGCCGTCACCGACCACGACGATGGCCGAGAAGCTGAACCGCCGTCCACCCTTCACGACCTTGGACACGCGGTTGATCTGGACCACCCGTTCGGTGAGCTCGAGCCGGTTCGCGTCGATCCTCGCCATTAGAACCTCAATCCATTGGAGCGTGCCGCGTCGGCCAGCGCCTTCACGCGACCGTGGTAGCGGTAGCCGCCGCGATCGAAGATGACCTCTTCGATGCCCGCGGCCTTTGCCTTCTCGGCGATCGCCGTACCGACGGCCTTGGCTGCGTCCGCCTTCTTCGACTTGGCGTCCTTCGATTCCAAGCTCGATGCCGCGGCGAGCGTGCGCCCGCTGCGGTCGTCGATGACCTGCGCGTAGATCTGATTCAAGGAGCGATAGACGGCCAGGCGCGGCCGGTCCGCGGTACCCGCGATGCGGGCCCGCAAGCGGCGGTGCCGCTTCTGCCGCGCCTCGTCCCGTTCGGTGAACGCCATCTCCGCTCCTCCCCTACGCCTTCGCGCCGACCTTGCCGGCCTTGCCCGCCTTGCGGCGGATGTACTCGCCGGCGTACTTCACGCCCTTCGCCTTGTACGGGTCCGGGACGCGGAGCGCGCGGATCTTCGCCGCGATCTCCCCGACGACTTCCTTGTCCGCACCCGCGACGCGCACCTTCTGCGGCGTCTCGAGCGCGAAGCTGATCCCGGCCGGCGGATCGATCTCGATCGGGTGCGAGTAGCCGAGCGCGAGCTGCAGCTTCTTGCCGGCGAGGGTCGCACGGTAGCCGGTACCGCTGATCTCGAGGTCGCGCGTGTAGCCCGTCGCCACGCCGGTGACCATGTTCGCGAGCAGCGACCGCGAGAGCCCGTGCAGGGCCTTCGCCTGCTGGCTCTCGTTCGCGCGCACGACCGTCAGCGTGCCGTCAGCCCGATCCACCTTCACGAGGGGGTGGAACGTGCGCCGAAGCTCGCCCTTCGGTCCCTTCACCGAGACCTGCTGGCCGTTCAGCGTCACGTCGACGCCCTTCGGGAGCGTCACGGGAAGCTTTCCGATGCGACTCATTTCCTCTTCGCCCTTACCAAACGTACGCCAGGACTTCGCCGCCCAGCGCCTTCTTCTCGGCCTCGCGGCCGGTCATGAGCCCCGAGGAGGTCGACACGATCGCGATGCCCAGGCCGCCGAGGACCCGCGGCATCTCGGTCTTGCGCGCGTAGACCCGGAGGCCCGGCCGGCTGATCCGCCGGATGCCCGAGACCGCGGAGGTCTTGCCGCCGATGTACTTGAGCGTCACGACGAGCTGCGTGCCGGCGGGGAGCACCTCGCTCTCCTTCGTCGCCTTGCGCTCGGTCGCGGCCTCCATCCGGTACGGGCCGATGAACCCCTCGGCCTTCAGGATGCGCGCGATCTCGATCTTCACGCGGCTCGAGGGGATCATCACCGTCTCGTGACGAGCGCCGGACGCGTTGCGGATCCGCGTGAGCATGTCGGCCACGGGGTCGTTCACCGCGACGCCGCGCGGGCGGCGAGCCTTCGGCACGATCACGCGGCGCGGGCGTGGAGCGTCGCCCTCGGCGCGCTCGGGCCGAGGCGCCTGGGGCTCCGGGGTCGTCGTCGTCGTCTCAGTTGTCATCGTGTTCTCACCAACTCGACTTCGTCACGCCCGGCAGCTCGCCGATGAGCGCGCGCTCGCGGAAACAGATCCGGCACAGGCCGAACTTCCGCATGTAGCCCCGGGCCCTGCCGCAGACCTGGCAGCGGTGGTACCCCTGGGTCTTGAACTTCGGCGTCTTCTGCGACTTGAGGATCAGGCTGAGCTTCGCCATTAGCTACCCCCCTGAGCATCGCGTGTGCGGAACGGCATGCCGAGCGACTTCAGAAGGGCGCGCCCTTCCTCGTCGGTCCGCGCTGTGGTCACGATGGTGATCTCGAGGCCGCGCAGCCGGTCGATCTTGTCGTACTCGATCTCCGGGAACACGAGCTGCTCCTTGAGGCCGAGCGAGTAGTTGCCGCGGCCGTCGAAGCTCCGCTCCGGGATGCCCTGAAAGTCACGGATGCGCGGGAGCGCGACGGTCACAAGCTTCTCGAGGAAGTGCCACATCTGCGGCCCGCGCAGGGTCACCTTCAGCCCGATCGGCATGCCGACGCGGAGCCGGAAGTTCGAGATGGCCTTGCGCGACTTCGTCACGACCGGCCGCTGGCCGGTGATGATGGCGAGGTCGTTCGCGGCCGCGTCCATCGTCTTCGCGTTGCCGATGGACTCGCCCATCCCGATGTTGAGGACGATCTTCTCGATGCGCGGGACCTGCATCACGTTGCCGTAGCTGAACTGCTTGCGCAGCTCATCCTTCACGGTCTTCTCGTACCGCTCCTGGAGGAGACTCGGCACCTTCGGCATCGCGCCGCTCGAGGTGGCCTGCGGCGCGGCGGCCGTCGTCGACTTCCGCTTCGACGGCGAGGTCTTCTGCGGCGGTGCCTTGACTTCGGTCGTCATTATTCGGCCCCCTCCGACGCGAGCCCCTGCCCGCAGTTCTTGCAGAAACGCTCTTTCGTGTCGTTGTCCATCCGGTAGCCGACCCGCGCCGGCTTGTTGCAATGTGGGCAGAGCAGCATGACCTTGCCCACGGAGAGCGGCACCAGCTGGTCGACGATCCCGCCCTTGATGTTCTTGTTCGGGTTCGCCTTTGTGTGGCGCTTGGACGTGTTCACGCCGGTCACGGTCACCGTGCCCTTGCGTGGGTCCACTTCCTGGACCTTGCCGCGGTCGTAGCGGTCCTTGCCGCCCAGGACGATCACCTCGTCCCCCTTCTTGATCTTCATGGTGACTAGAGGACCTCCGGCGCGAGCGAGACGATCTTCATGAAGTTCCGCTCGCGAAGCTCGCGGGCCACCGGCCCGAAGATGCGGGTGCCGCGCGGCTGGTTCTGCGGCGTCAGGAGGACGGCCGCGTTGTCGTCGAACCGGATGAGCGATCCGTCAGCCCGGCGCATCTCCTTCGTCTGGCGGACGACCACCGCGCGCACGACGTCGCCCTTCTTCACCTGGGCGTTCGGGATGGCCTGCTTCACGGCCGCGATGAACACGTCACCAATGGACGCGCTCGTCCCCGTCGAGCTGCCCAGCACGCGGATCACCGAGAGCTCGCGGGCTCCGGTGTTGTCCGCGCAGCGGACCCGGGTGTATGGCCGGATCATTCGGCCGTCCCTTCCGCGACGGGCTCGGCCACCTGTTCACGCTCTTCGCGCTGCGGGGCGAGGATCACGTCGACACCCTCGGCCTGCTCGAGCAGCTTCTCGACGTCCTCGGCGCGCGGCGCGGCCGCTCCGGCCTCGCCGGCCCGCGAGAGGACCTCGACGACCTGCCAGTGCTTCGTCGCGCTGAACGGTCGGCTCTCCTGGATGCGCACGAGGTCACCGGCCTTCACGTCGCCCGCAGCGTCGTGGGCCGCGTACTTCTTGCGGAGGCGGATCACCTTCTTGTACAGCGGGTGCTCGCGCATGCGCTCGACGACCACGGTCACCGTGTGCGCCTGCTTGGCCGAGCTGACCACCCCGACGCGGGTCCGGCGGCGCGACCGGCGCCACGAGTGGGCCGGCGCGTCCTGGGCGGAACCCTGAGCCGACGGCGCGCGGCGCAGCGGACGCGCGCGCTTGACCGCCGGCGCCACGGCCGCGGGCTTCGCGGCGGCGGGGGCGGTTGTCTTCGCCGTCGCCTTCCTGGGGGCGGCCGTCTTCGCGACGGTCTTCTTC
>DATCQC010000194.1:0-15358 GCA_036569685.1 Candidatus Limnocylindria bacterium
CCCCGAGAGAGAGGCACGCGGGGATCGGCCTGCATGGGCCCCCCATCACCGCAATACCCACACCGGTGCTCGTACGACGCCAAGAGGGCGAGCCACTCCGTCGCCGTGAAGTTCCGCGCAGCACCTAATTCCCTCGCCCGCCGTCGCTGCCAAATTACGCGTCGCTGTTCTGGGTACTTCAGTCGATGACGCTTGTGGCCCGCGTTGACCTGTTCCTTATGGCGAGACTTGTAGGCGCGATCCCGAGCCAAGCGCGCCTCGGGATTGTTCGCGCGCCAGCGCCGCATGGCCTCCTTCGAGTGCTGCCGATGGCGCTCGGCAGTCCGCTTGATGTACTCGCGTTGGTAGGCGCGTCGTGCTTCCGGATCCTTGCGAGGCACGCTTGCTTGGTACCGAATTCGCTACGTCGGCGCAATAGGACCCGGACACGAAAACACCCGGGCCTCAGTCCGGGCGCTCTGTTGCGGGACTAGGATTCGAACCTAGGACCTTCGGGTTATGAGCCCGACGAGCTACCGCTGCTCCATCCCGCGAGGCTCATTTTACAGCGTCGACGCCCATTGTGCCGCGCGACTTCGATCGAATGTTCAGCGCGATCCGAAGAACAGCGCGATCCACTTCTGCACGCGAGACGGCCCCTGCACACTCACCGCAGCCACGGGCGCCGTCGCATCCTGCTGCACGCCGATGAGCGCCTGGCCCGGCAGCACGTACCCGTAATCGTGGGCCCGGTTCGTCACGTAATCGTCGGTCTGCTTCATCGCGACATCGGCCGCGAGCTGCACATGTGCGGCCTCCGCGGCCACGATGTCGGCCCGGTACGCGTCCGCCTCCCGGCCGAGCGCGTTCCGCTGGATCTCGATCGCGACGAATGCGCCCGCCAGAAGCAGCCCCGCCATGAGCAGGAGCATCGCGAGCGATGGACGGCCGAGCGTCGCCACAGCCGCGCGCCCCGCGCGCGACGACCGCTTCGAGACCCGCGAACCCTTCCGCATCGCTGCCATCATCGCGCCTCAGGCCACTCGGATGGAAGCCCCTTCGCGTCGCCACCCGCGCTGGCGTAGGCCAGCCACCCGAGCAGCCCGAGGAGCGACCGCGCCGGCCGGATGTCCGGCACCCCGCTCACCATGCCAACCGCGACCACCGGCCGCTCGCCCCAGATGACCGCGGCGTCGTTGCGGACCTTCTCGAGCGAGCCCGTCTTGTGCGCGACCTTCGCTCGCGCGGGTAGGTAACGCCGGATGAGCGCGTCGTCCTGCGTCGCCTCGAGCACCGCGAGCACCGCATCCGAGGTCGCCCGGTCCACCAGCTCGCCGCGGACCAGCCGCACGAGCAGCCCGGCCAGCTCGCGCGGGCAGGCGACGTTGTCGAGGCCGCGGTTCGCGGCCTCGAAGTCGAACATCTTCCGCAGAAGCCGCGTCCGCTCGCAGCCCCACTCGCGCATCCGCTCCGCGATCCGTTCCACCCCGACGCGCTCCATGAGCCGGTTCGTCGCGGTGTTGTCACTGACGATCGTCATGAGCATCGCGTGATCGCGGATCGTGAGCTCCGTTACGCCGGGTACCCAGCCGAGCACGCCCGACCCGGGGAGGTGCTCCCCTACCGCGAGCCGCTCGTCGAGCGAGAGCCGGCCCTCGGCCGCGTCCGCGTGCACGGTCATGAGGATCGGGATCTTGATCACCGACGCGGCCGGATACGTCTCGTCCGCCGCATGCTCGTAGAGCACCGTGCCGTCTGCGGCGATGGCGATGAGCCCGGCTGAGCCATCGAGGTCCGCGACACCGCGATCGAGCGCCGCCCACTCGACGCTCACGCGCCGATCCGCTCGCGGACCCGCGCCCGATCGGCGAGCCGCGACATGCCGAGCCCTTCGACCGCGAACGAGGCCGCCGCGCTCGCGAACGTCGCGGCCTGGACCATCGGCAGCCCTTCCGCGAGACCGAGCGCGAGGCTCGCCGCGAACGCGTCGCCCGCGCCGGTCTGGTCGATCACCTCGGCCACCGCGAACGCAGGCACGTGGTCCGTTCGGCCGCGCGCGTGCAGCTCCGAGCCGCGCTCGGCCTGCGTAACGATGACCGTCGTGAACGGGAGCCACGCCGAATCCTCCGCGTGGTCTTCCTCGCTCACGACGACGGCGTCGACCTTCGGAAGCAGCCGCGCGTACTCGGTCCATGGCGTGGCGATGACCGTGCCGTCCGCGCCGAACGACCGGAGCAGGCCCTGCGCAGCGAGCACGCGCTTCGCGCCGGACCACGGCGCGAACAGCGAGTCGTCGAGCTCGCCGGCGATCGATGCGAGCAACACTGCCTTCGGCGTCCCCGCCGTGCGGCCGACGTCGCGGCGCGTGATCGGCGCGGCCCGCGCGCGCAGGCGCAGCGTCCGGCGTCCCGCGGCGTCATAGGTGAACGCGAACGTCGTCGTGACGGCGCTTGGGAGCGCGTGCAGCGTGATCCCGAGCTCGGTGCAGAGCGTGTCGAGGACCTCAAGCTCGGTCGGGCCGGCTCTCGTGACGAGCGTCACCTTCGCGCCGAGCTTCGCCGCGGTCGCCGCTCCGTAGAGCGCGGTGCCGCCGAGCCGCCAGCGTCCGTCCGGGAACTCGTCGCGCGCGGTGTGGCCGATCGCGAGGAACGGGATGCGCGCTCTAGACATTGAAAAGGACGTTCATGACGTCGCCGTGGCGCATGACGTAGGTCTTGCCTTCGGTCCGCATGAGCGCCTGCTTCCGCGCGTTGGCCTCGCTCCCCGCCTTGAGCAGCTCGTCCCACCGGATCACCTCGGCCCGGATGAACCCACGCTCAAGGTCGGAGTGGATCACGCCGGCGGCCTGCTGCGCGGTCGAGCCCTGGTAGATCGTCCACGCCCGGACCTCGTCCTCGCCCGCGGTGAAGAAGGACGTGAGCCCGAGCAGCTCGTAGGTCGCGTGGACCACGCGATCGAGCGGCGGTGAGGCGAGCCCGATCTCCGCGCGGAATGCCGTGGCCTCGTCCGGCGGCAGCTCCGCGATCTCCGCCTCGATCTTCGCGCACACGGCGACGACCGCGCTGCCGCGGTGCTTCGCCGCGGCCTCGCGCAGCGGCGCGAGCACGGCGTCGGGCGACGCCACGTCGGCCTCATCCACGTTCACGACGACGAGCTGTGGCATGAGCGTGAGGAAGCGATAGCCACGGATCAGGCGCTGCTCCTCGGGCTCGACGTCGAGATCGCGGAGCGGCGTCTCGGCCTCGAGCGCGGGCTTGGCTCGCTGCAGGAACGCGAGCTCGCGCTCCTTCGCCTCGCGATCGGGCCCCTTCGCGCTGCGCATCTCGCGCTCGAGCCCGTCCAGGCGCTTCTCGACGATCGCGTGATCGGAGAACAGGAGCTCGAGGTCGAGCGTGGCGATGTCGCGAAGCGGGTCCACCGAGCCTTCGGCGTGCGGCACCGACGGATCGGCGAACGCGCGGACGACGTGGACGAGCGCGTCGGAGTTCCGGAGATCGCCGAGCTTCTTCGGACTGATCCCCTCCCCCGCCGTGGCGCTCTTGGCGAGCCCGAGGTCGCGGTACGTGATCTCCGCGAACGTCGTCTTCTTCGGCTTGAACAGCGCCGCGAGCTTGTCGACACGCTCGT
Source organism: Candidatus Limnocylindria bacterium (assembly GCA_036569685.1). Lineage (GTDB taxonomy): Bacteria > Chloroflexota > Limnocylindria > P2-11E > P2-11E > UBA4735. Next base: position 3,607 of record DATCQC010000194.1, read on the forward strand.
CGGGAACCTTCGCCACGCCGATGTTCGTCTCGGCCTCCGCGCCGGCGAACGCACCGGTGGAGGCGTGCGCGCCGGTGAGAAGATTGAAGACGGTCGTCTTGCCGACGTACGGCAAGCCGGTGATCGTCGAGCTGAGATTCATCCGAGCGCCGCCTGCTCGACCGCGGGGAGATCCTCGCCGAAGATCGTGCGCGCGACGTCCCGGAAGCGCTCGGTCGGACCGGTGGCGAACACCCGGTGCGTCGGGCCGGCCGCGGTGCGCACGAGCCGGTGCGAGAGGAGCACCTCGCGCACCGCGAGCGCCGTCGTCGCGGCCGAGTCGACGACGCGCACGCCCGGACCGGCGACGCGCTCGATGACGGAGCGGAGTAGCGGGTAGTGCGTACAGCCCAGCAGCAGTGTGTCGACGACCGGCTGCACGACGCCCCCTTCGGTGAGCAGCGGCTGGACGTATCCGCGCACCGCCGCCTCAGCCTCGGGCGAGTCGGCCTTCCCGCCCTCGACCAGCGGAACGAGCGCCGGGCAGGCCTGCTGGATCACATCGGCGAGCGGGTCGAGGTCGCGGAGCGCGCGCGCGTACGCGCCGGAGCGGACGGTCGCCGTGGTCGCGAGCACGCCGATCGAGCGGCGCGCGGACGCCGAGATGGCCGCGGCGGCACCTGGACGCACGACCCCGATGATCGGGACACGCGACTCGTCGCGCACGACGTCGAGCGCGACCGCCGTCGCGGTGTTGCACGCGATCACGACGAGCTTGCACTCGCGTTCGGCGAACCAGCGGAGCGCCTCTCGGGTGAACGCCAGAATCTCTTCCGATGGCCGCGGCCCGTACGGCATCCGCGCCTCGTCGCCGAGGTAGATGGTGGATTCGCCTGGAAGCTGCCGGCGCATCTCGCGCAGGACGGTGAGCCCGCCGACGCCGGAGTCGAAGACCCCGATGGGCAGATCGGCTTCCGCGGTCACCGTTTCCGTTGCTGGCTGACGAGCGCGTTCGCCAGCGCGGCGATCGCCTGCGACGCCGGCGCGTTCGCGTTCGAGAGCACGAACGGGTTCTGCTTGTTGTTCGACTCGCTGATGAGCTTCCAGTCCGACGGGATCTCTCCGACAACCGGAAGGTTGAGCGCGTGCTCCATGCCGCCCTTCGACAGCCCGGCCGTCAGGTCTGATTGATTCACGACGAGGAGCAGCGGCTTCTGGCCCTTGTACCCGAGCGCCTCGAACGTGTCGATCGCCGAGCGTGTGTTCGCGATCGTCGAGCCCTGGTACGTGATGACGATCAGGATCACGCTCGCCGCGTCGAGGATCGCGAGCGTGTCCTCCGACAGCCGGCTCGGCGTGTCGACGATGACGTAGTCGTGCGCGTCGGCGAGCAGGTTGGCGGCATTCGCGAGCTCGGTCGAGGCGACGAGGTCCGCTTCCTCCGGCCGCGGCGGCGCGAGCAGGACGGCGACCCCACCCGGTCCTTCCCACATCGCGTCCGACATCGACGAGCGCATCGCGGCGCCCGCCGGCAGATCGACGATCGAACGCGTGGCGGGCGGGACCGGCAGGAGGTGGCGCACAGCGCCGAACTGCATCACGCCATCGAAGAGCGCGACCGACGCGCCGTTCCGGCGCAGAACGCACGCGAGGTTGACGGCGATGGTCGTCTTCCCGACGCCGCCCTTCGGCGAATACACGGCGATGATCTGACCGCCGCCTTCGCGCTTCGCGTCCTTCGCGCCGCCAAGCGCCGATGCGAGCTCGTTCGCGCCGCCCGGAAGGACGAACACCGCGTCGATGCCGAGCTCCGGCCGCGGGTCGACCGGTCGCTGCGGCACGGTGACCACGATGACCCGCGTGCCCGGCGATGCGGCCCGGATCCGCTTTGCGACGTCGAACCCGGTGACCTTGCCCTGGAGCAGCGCGTCGATGAGCACGACGTCCGGCTTCTCCGTGGCGGCCTGGGTGATGCCCGACTCAGCCTGCGCGTTGACCCCGGCGATCTCGACGTCCTTTTCGCGCGCGAGCATGCCCTTGAGGTGCTCGGCCACCTGCGGCAGGTCCTCGATGATGAGAACGCGTTTCACGTCGGCGAGTCTAACGACGGGCCCGGCGCAACGTCGCGGCGGACGTGATCGCGACGACCGCCATGGCCGCGACGAAGGTCAGCCCGACCCGGAGGGTCACCCCGTACCAGTACGGATCGGGGTACATCGCGAGCAGGTTGGAGTTGGCGGGGAAGAGGAAGTTCCCCTGTGGGAAGAAGACCTCGTGGAAGAGCAGGAACAGCGGATCGAATGCGACCGCCGCGGCGACCGCGATGATCGCCGTCCCGATGCACGCGGCGACGGCCGCGTCGCGCGCGAGCACCACCGCGGCGAGCCGACCACGACGTCCGGCGCGGATGAGGAGCAGCGCCGCGACGAGCGCGGCCACGATCGCGACGATGCGCGCACCGATGAACACATGGCGCACGTCGGCCATGTGCGCATACTCGGCGGCGGTGAAGACGACCGCGCCGAATGAGATCGGTGCCCGATCGCCGTCGCCGGTCACGTACGCGAACCACCCGTTGTGCCAGCCAACGAGCGCATCCAGATCGATCGGATCGGTGCGAGGTCCCGCGTCACCCGCGACGACGCGGAACGTGACGGGTGCGTTGTCGCGCATGATCGACTCGTACGTCGCCGTGCCGCCATACACGATCGCGAGGGCGACGAGCCCCGACAGCGCGAACGACGCCGCGACGACGGCGGTCTCCCACCACCGGGTCAGGCGCGTGGCAGTACCCCGAGGCCCGGTCGCTCGCTGAAGACGAAGCGTCCGCGCTCGACCGGCACCGCGATGAACGGGTCGTCGACGATGAGCAGATTCCCGTCGAGGTCGGCCCATTCCACCGCCGGAGCGAGGTGAGCCGCGGCCGCGATCGCGACGCTCGTCTCCGCCGCCCGGCACCCGAGCATCACCTTGAGCCCAAGCTCGTGCGCGCGCTCGATCATCGCCCGGGCTTCGGCGATGCCGCCGCACTTCTGCAGCTTCACATTGATCCCGTCGCACGCGCCGGCGAGTCGGTCCACATCCGCGAGCCGCACGGCGGCCTCGTCCGCGACGATCGGGAGCGCGCTGTGCTCTCGGACGTGACGAAGCCCGTCGATGTCCTGCGGCGCGACGGGCTGCTCCACGAACTCGAGCCCGAACGGCGCGATGCGGTCGATCCGGCCGGGCGCCTCCTCGGGTGTCCAGGCGGCGTTCGGGTCGACGCGGATCACACCGTCGAACACGCGCCGGATCCCCTCGAGGATCGCGACATCGTCGCCGTGCCCGAGCTTCACCTTCAGGACGTTGAAGCCGGCGGCCTGTGCGGCCGCGGCACGCTCCGCCATCAGCGCCGGCTCCGCGATGCCGATGGTGAACGACGTCGGCGGGGGTTCGGCCGGCGCGAGCCCGAGGAACGTGCGCAGCGGCTGTCCCGCGGCCTGCGCCGCGCGATCGTGGGCCAGCGTGTCGAGCGCGCACGCGGCTGCGCCACCGTGTGGGAAGCGCTCGTCGAGCCGCACGCGCAGCGTCGCGAGATCGCGCGGATCCTCCGGAAGCAGCGCGAGCGCGCCGTAGATCTCGGCCTCGAGCGACTCGGTCGTCTCGCCGAAGAACGGATCCGCCGACGCCTCGCCGTACGCGACCCGATCCCCGTCGTCGAGCTCGACCAGCACGACGCGCTTCTCGGTGCGCACGGCGCGCGAGATCGCGAACGGCACCGCCAGATGCACGTCGACCGTGCGGACGGTGAGCTTCAGCGGAGCACCGCCGCGGCCAGCCGGTCGGCGCCGGCCACGCCCTCGCGGACCGGATCGGCCGCGGGCAGCCCCGTCTCCGTCGCGGCGTCGCGGATCGCGCGGGCGGCGGTCCGGTCGTCGAGCGCGCTCGTGTTGAGCGCCACGCCGGCGACAGGAACGCGCGTACCTGCGGCGCGGCTCCAGGTCGCGGCACCTTCATACAACGGCACGAGCTCTCGGAGCGATCTGATCGGCAGTCCCGTGAAGCCCTTGACCTCCGTGCGCGAGGCGTCGTGACAGAGGACGAGCACGTCCGGGACGCTTCCGTGGAGCAGCCCGAGCGTGACCCCGGAGAAGCCTGGATGCATGAGCGAGCCCTGCCCCTCGACGACGATCCAATCGGCCGACTCGGCCGCGTCGCAGACCATCCGCTCGGCCGCCCCGGCGATGAAATCCGCGACGACGGCGTCGACGGAGATGCCCTCGCCCGCGATCGCGATGCCGGTCTGGCCGGTCGCCACGAACGCGGCGCGCTTCCCCGCGCGCTCGAGCGCGCGGACGAGCTCGAGTGCGACGGTCATCTTCCCGACCGCCGCGTCCGAGCCGACCGTGAGGACCACGTGCGTGCCGGCGCGGCGTGCGCGATGTCCGCCGATCGGCAGGTCCGCGGGCGGCTCGCGCAGCTCGCGGACCTGTCCTGCGCCCTGCGTCGCGGCATCGCGCAACGCGGGATCGTCCAGTACACGCTCATGCAGACCGTTCCAGACCCCGAGGCCCTGCCGCAGCGCGTCGGCGAGCATCGGTCGGAACGCGTCGGGGATCCGGCCGCCCGGCGCGGCGGTCCCGATGAGCACGACGCCCGCACCGCGATCGACCGCCTCGCGCACGGTGGCGACGACCGGGATGCCCCTGCCCACGCCGATCGCGGCGGCCGTGTCGGTACCCGCGCGCGTGGAATCGATCACCGCGACGACGGGGTACGGCGCGTAGCGGATCACCCCGATCGCGGTCTTCGCCGTCTGTCGCGCGAGCAGCCCCTCGGCGAGGATCGCGACGCGAGGCCGCTCAGGCACCGGCGTCCACACCGAGCCGAAGGAACGCGCCGGGCCGCTCGGCACGGGTCTCATCGCCGTGGGTCACGACCACGCCGTTCACGATGACGTGGTCGATGCCGGCCGGGTAGCGATGCGGGTCGTCGTAGGTCGCCGTGTCGATGATCCGCTCGGGATCGAACACGACGAGGTCCGCCCACGCGCCTTCGCGCACGACGCCCCGATCGCGGAGCTTGAGGCGCGACGCCGTGAGCGAGGTCATCTTGCGGACCGCGTCCTCCAGCGTGATCACGCCGACGTCGCGCGCGTAGTGCCCGAGGATCCGCGGGAACGTGCCGTACGAGCGCGGGTGCGGCTTGCCGAACGAGAGCGGCCCGTACGGCGCGTTCGCTCGCGAGTCACTCCCGGCGCAGATCCACGGCTTCGCCATCACGTAGCGGACGTCGGCCTCGTCCATCGAGTGATGGATGATGTCGATGGCGCCGTCGTGCTCGATGAGCGCGTCGCAGGTCCATTCGAGCGGGTCCTTGCTCGCCGCGGCGGCGAGCTCCGCAACGCTCTTCCCGGACCAGTCGGGATGCTGCATCGCTCGCGCGATGACGATGTCGGGCCAGTTGCGCTCCGTTTCCGTGTACTCGCCGCGGATCCGCTGCCGGACCGCGGGGTCGCGAAGGCGGTCGCAGAGCGCCATCGAGCCCCCGGCGTGGGCCCACTTCGGGATCGTGACCGCGAGCCCGGTGGATGAGGCCGTGTACGGGTACTGGTCGGCGATGACGTCGACGCCCTCCGCCTGGGCGCGCTCGATCATCGCCGTCGACTCCTTCACTTTGCCCCAGTTGCGCTTCTGCGAGGCCTTGTGATGCGAGAGCTGCACGCGCACGCCGGTGCGGCGTCCGATCTCGAGGTTCTCCTCGATCGCCGCGAAGAGCTCGTCGCCCTCGTTCCGGATGTGGCTCGCGTACAGGCCATCCCGTTCGCGCACGACCGTGGCCAGCGCGCTGATCTCGTCGGTGGTGCCGTACGCGCTCGGCGGGTAGATCAGCCCGGTCGACAGGCCGACGGCCCCATCGTCGAGCGACTTCGCGAGGAGCGCCTTCATGGCCGCGAGCTCGCCACCCGTCGGCGGGCGATCGTCCGCGCCCATCACGCACATCCGAAGCGTCCCGTGGCCGACGAGGGAGCAGAAGTTGATCGCGCTGCCCGATCGCTCGACCGCGTTCGCGTACTCGCCGAAGGAGGTCCACCTCCGTTCGAGGTCGTAGCGCGCAAGGTCGCGGTCCAGCTCCTCCGCGGCCAGACCCATGACCGGGGCTGACGCGCCACCGCAGTTGCCGGCCACGACACAGGTGACGCCCTGATGGACGGTGCTCTCCAGCGCCGAGTTGATCAGCACCGATTCGTCGGAGTGCGAATGGATATCGATGAAGCCGGGGCTGATGACCCGTCCGGTCGCATCGATGGTGCGCGCACCCGAGCCGCTGCCGACCTCGCCGATCGCAGCGATGCGGCCGTCCCGGACCGCGACATCGGCGCGCCGGCGCGGAGCGCCCGTCCCGTCGATCACGTCGCCGCCCCGTATCAGCAGGTCGAGGAGGTCGGTCACTTCGGGCGCGCGGGCGTGAACGCGGCCTTGGCCTGCTTCAGCAGGTCCGGGCGCGCGAGGAGGTCGATCGCCGTGAACGCAAGGGCCTTCGCCGCCACGTGCATCGTCTCGAGCGCGCGCGGAGTCCGCGCGGCCGCGGCGAATTCGCGCGAGTGCCACGGCACGCGCTCGCCGCTGACGGACAGGAACGGATGGATCGATGGGATGAGCGAGGTGATGTTGCCCATGTCCGTCGAACCCGATGTCTCGCCGGCCCGTCGTGGGCCGAGCACGCGCCCGAGCGCGCGGGCGTTCTCCGCGAACGCGGCAGCCATCGGAGGGTTCGTGGTGACCATGTCCATCGCCTCGCCCCACTCGTACCGCAGCTCGCAGCCCGTGGCCGTCGCCGCGCCCTCGAAGCACGCGAGGACGCGCCGCCGCAGGTCGCCAAGATACGAGGGATCGCCCGCGCGCACGACGATCCGCGCTGCGGCCCGCTCCGGAATGATGTTCGACGCCTGACCGCCGTCGGTGATGATCCCGTGGATCCGCGAGTCACTGCGCACGAGCTGGCGCAGCGCCGACATCGCGCTCCAGCCGAGCATCAAGGCGTCGAGGGCGTTCACACCCGAGTACGGCGCGGCGGCGGCGTGCGCGGCCTTCCCGCGGAACTCGAGGTCGAGGACCCGAAGAGCGACCATGAGCGGGTCGAGCACGTCCGCATCCGCGGGGTGGAACATCATCGCCGCGTCGACGCCGTCGAAGACGCCGGCGGCGTGAAGGCGGACCTTCCCCGCCCCGCCCTCCTCCGCGGGCGTCCCGATGAGGCGGACCGTGCCCTTGAGCTCCTTCGCGACGGCAGCAACGCCCAGGTACGCGCCCACGGCGCCGGTCGCGATGAGGTTGTGCCCGCAGCCGTGGCCGATACCGGGTAGCGCGTCGTATTCGGCGCAGATCGCGACCGTGGGTCCGCCGCCGGTCTTCGTCTCCGAGACGAACGCGGTCTCGACGCCGCCCGCGCCGCGGGTCACCGGGAGGCCTTCGCGGACGAGGAAGTCCGCGAGCGCCCCGCACGCGAATCGCTCTTCGTAGGCGAGCTCGGGCCGGTCGTGGATCGCGACGGCGAGGTCATCCAGGCTCGGGCTGGCTGCGTCGATCCGCGCGGCGGCGCGCTGCTTCAGTGCGTGGAGGTCCATCGGCAGGGGCGAGCGTATCGAGAACTCAGGCCCTTCGCGTCGAGAGCACGACCTCCGCGACGATGAACGGCACGACGACGAACACCGCCGTCAGCGGGGTCAGCCCGTCGACCACCCGCAAGAGCGCCGCGAGCGCGATGACGCAGCCGACCATGACGCCCCGCCGCAGGCCACGGGCGACGGCGACGCCGCGCCACGCCCCGCGCTTCGTCCCGCGCGTCGCGACCGACACGAACGCCAGGGCCGCCAGCGCGGCGACCGTGAGCGACGACCCGATGACCACGAGGCTGACGCTCTGCGCGGAGTCCGGATCGCGGGTGGCGACGGTGAAGGCCACGATGGCGATGCCGGCCGCGGCGATCGCGAGCAGGGTCGCGGTCAGCGCTCGTCCCCCCGCGCGACGAAGGGCAGCCGCCGGACGGTGCTCTCCTCTTCTCCGGTGAGCGGCAGCGTCGTCTGTTGGGTCGACTGGAGCGGCCGGCCGACGGCTTCGACCGCATCCGCCGCGCGGTCAAGCCCGCGCAGCGACTCTGAATACTTCTTCGTCGCGTTCTCGAGGTGCTTTCCCAGGGTGTCGTGCATGATCCGGAAGTTCTCGATCTCGAGGCCCGCGCGCCGGATGTTCTCGTTGAGCCTCGCGCGTGCGTTCCTCCATCGCGAGGCCGCGCAGCCCGAGCGACACCATCTGGAGGTACGCGACGAGCGTGTTCGGCGACGTCGGCAGCACGTGGCGCTCGGAGCAGTACTCGCGCAGGTCCGGCTCGGCGACCGCCGCTGAGTAGTAAACGGCCTCGGCCGGGAAGTAGAGGAACGCGAAGTCGATCGTCCCCTCCGTAGGCGCGATGTATCGCGCGACCGAGTCGACATGCCGCTTCACCTGCTGCACGAACGCGCGCCGGCGCTGGAGGCGCTCAGCGTCGTCCGCCGCGGCGGTCAGCGCGTTGAACGACTCGATCGGGAACTTCGCGTCGATCGGCACGATCCGGCCGGCGAACCGCACGATCGCGTCGACACGTGAGCCATCGCGATAGCCGTACTGGAGCTGATAGGCGTTCGCGGGGAGGTTGTCGGCGAGCACCCGCTCGAGCATGAGCTCGCCGAAACCGCCGCGCAGCTTCGGCGCGCGGAACAGGTCGTTCAGCGACCCGACGTCCTTGGCGAGCTCACCGATCCGGGCGCTCTGCTCGCCGAGCGCCGCCAGGGTCGCCCCGAGCTCTCCGAGCGTCCGCTGGGTCGATCCGGTCTGGGTCAGCACCTGTTGCTCGGTCGCGCCGAGCGAGCGTTGGAGCTCTGCGCGCATGTCGGCGAGCGCCTGGGCGTTCGCGGCCCGCAGCTCCGCGAGGGTTTGCTGGACCTGCGCCGCGTCGGCCCGCATGCCCTGCTGCAGGAGCGCGAGTGGCACATCCGATGAGCGCCGGCGCATCAGGAGCGCGACCACGATGGCGCCCGCGGTCGCGATGACGATCGCCCCGGCGAGGATCTCCATGCGCCGCCTCCTTCCCGCAGAATGCCGCCGAACGCTCACGATAACGCTAGAACGAGTGTTCGATTGCTACCAATATAGGTCTCACCTAGCGTCGCCGCGATGCCTGGATCGCTGACGCGGACCAAGACCCTCCTCTATTCAGCGGGCTCGATCGGCGCCGGAGCGTTCTTCGCGTTCAACAACTTCGTGCTGCCGCAGCTGCTGAAGGCCGCGGGTGCCGGCGACCTCCTCACCGGGCTGCTCTCGAGCACGCGGAGCATCGAGGGCGCGATCATCCAACCGACCATCGGCGCGCTCTCCGACCGGACCCGCGGACGGTTCGGGCGCCGGCGACCGTTCATCGCGCTGGGCATCCCCCTGTCGGCCGTGTTCTTCGTGGTGGCCGCGACCCAGCGCGACGTGCTCGGCCTGACCATCGGGATCTTTCTGTTCTCGATCTTCTTCAACGCGGCCGCCGATCCGTACGTCGCGCTCCTCGCGGACATCACGACCGCGAGCGAGCGGGGCATCCTGCAGGGCGTCTCCACCGCCATCCAGCTCGCCAGCCAGGTCGCGTTCCTCTTGCTCATCTCGACGGCCTCGGCGGGAGGCGGGATCCCCTCCTGGTCGTACCTGCTCGTGGCAGGGCTCATGGTCGGCACGTTCGCGATCACCGTCTTCGGCGTGCGGGAGCCCCGGATCGTCGATCTGACCGAACAGCGGCTCGGCTTCCGCCGCTACGTCGCGGAGCTCACCGAGCACCGTCAGGCCCTGCGCTACCTCGCGGCGATCTTCGTGTTCATGGTCGGCTTCAGCGCGGTGCTCCCCTACCTGACGCTATTCATCACGGTCGACATCGGCGAGACCGAGCAGGTGGCGCTGGCCCTCGCTGCGGGCACACTCCTGGTGACCGCGGTCGCGGCGGTCGCGTTCGGGAAGCTGGCCGACCGCGTCGGAACGAAGCCGGTCCTGGTCGCCGGTTGGGGTCTGCTCGCGATCGCGGCGTTCGGCGGCATCGTCATCCAGCGGCTCCCGGAGACCATCGCCGTCGTGACCCTGGCAGGGATCGGCAACGGCGCCGCGACCGCTGCCGGCTGGCCGCTGCTCGCCGCCTTGGTGCCGCCAGAGAAGACCGGCGTGTTCGCGGGATTGAAGGCGGCAGCGGAATCGATCGCCATCCCGGCCTCGGTCGTCGTGGCCGCGGAGTTCTTCCTTCCCCGGTTCAGCTACCGGGGGGTGTTCGTGCTCCTAGCCGGTGCGATCCTCGTCGCGCTGGCGATCCTCGTTCGGTACGTCCAGCCGCCGCGCCCGAATGCGGTCGCGCTTCAGCGAGGCCCGACGAGCTCCTAAGGCTGCTACCTATTTTGGTCTGTCCGTGCGCAAGGACACTATGGCGCACTCTCCGGGCGCTAGCCCGTCGTCCCGCGAGCTTGGCGGGCTGACCAGGATTCGGTGCAGATCGCGTTGTACGGGCACTGGCTGCACGTGCGGGCCTCGGGCCGTTCCGGGTCGGCGGCGAACTGCCGACCACGGATCTTCGCCGCCGTCGAGGTGATCACCGCGCTGATCGCGCCCATTGCGTCGGGCGTCGGCTTCACCTCGCCGCGCTGACCCGATTCGAGGAAGATGAGCGACGTCTTCGCCGGCAGCTCACCGAACGTCTTCTGGTAGGCGAGGGCATACACGGGAAGCTGCATGTTCTTCGCGGCCCGCCGCTGCGCCGTGTCTTCCTCGCCATCGAGGATGCTCGACTTGTAGTCCGCGACCTCGGCTCCGTCGGCGGTCCTGTCGATCCGATCCCACTGCCCCACCACCCGGTCGTTGCCGAGCATGAACGAGAAACGTTGCTCGACCAGATCCGGCGGCGGCTTGCCTTTTTCGTCGTCGAAGAACCGGCGCAGCGCGGTGAGTCCCGCTTCGAACCGCTCGCTCTCGTGATCGGGTGAGATGAATCCGCCGCCGACCCACGACGACCGGAACGTCGCCTCGAGTTGAGCGAGCGTGGGCTTCTCGCCCTCCCGCTTGCGTCGCAGGAAATCGGCGACCGCCCGGTGCAGAGCGTTCCCGTAGACCATCGGCGGCGTCGGCAGCACCGGGATACGCAGGACGTGGGCGAACCGGTAGCGCAGCGGGCAACGCCGATAGTCATCGATCTCCGTGTACGAAACGGTCAGGACGTTGTCGGCTCCCAGGCGCGGAAGCGGGCTATCCACCTCCGCCGGCGGAGCGGCGAACCGCTGGAGCTCGTCGTATGCAGCGAGCCGGACGCTCTTCGCGGCCGGCCTCCGCCCGAGAGCCTCACCGATGAACCGGCTCGGCCGGTGGCCGCGAGTGCCGCCGTAGTCCGTCGCGCTGGTGAAGAAGAACGCCTCCTTCGCACGGGTCATCGCGACGTAGGCGAGGCGCCGCTCCTCGGCAACGTGCCGATCGCGATCGCTCTGCGGGGTGCGGGCAAGGCCCTCGGGCATCCGCAGGTCGGGCAGTCGCAGGCTGCCGGGAAGCCGTTCCTCGGTCGCGACGACGAGGTAGACGACCCCGAACTCCAGGCCCTTCGCCTTGTGGACCGAGAGCACGTTCACCGCGGTCTCCGATTGCTCGAAGTCCGCGGCCGCCGGATCGTCCCCGGCCTCACGAAGCAGCTGGAGGTGCGGGACCACGAACGCCGCACGGTCCGACGGCAGCGCCTTGCCGGCGCTCTGGAC
>DATCQC010000195.1:0-9984 GCA_036569685.1 Candidatus Limnocylindria bacterium
GATACGACGCTGTCGGCTTCGACCTGCTCACCGCGCTCATCGACACGCTGCCGCTGTGGCGATCCGCCGCGGGCGACGACGACCTCGGGACAAAGTGGCACACCGCGAACCAGCGCCTGCTGCGCGGCAAGCCGTACGTCCCATTCGACGACCTCGTCCACGAAAGCGCGAGGGAGGTCGGGCTGGGGCGCGCGCACGCGACCACGCTGCTCTCGCGCTGGGGCGAGGCTCTGCCGTGGCCGGACACGCGCCGCGCGCTCATCGCGCTCGGCTCGACGCAGCGGTTCATCGTCACGAACTGCTCGCAGAAGCTCGGAGAGCGCGCGGCGAAACAGGCGGGCGAGTTCGCGTTCGTGATGACCGCGGAGCAGGCGGGTGCGTACAAGCCGGACCCGCGTCCGTATCGCGCCGCGCTGACCATGATCGGGATGGACGCGAAGCGCGTCCTCTTCGTCGCCGGGTCGGCGCACGACGTCGGCGGCGCGAAGCGCGCCGGCATGGACGTGTACTGGGCGAACCGGCTCGGCGCTCCGCCACCCGACGACGCGGCGCCGCTCGTCCACGCATCCGATCTCGGCAAGCTGGCCGCTCTCCTCGATGGCTGACCGCGAGCCGACACAGCTCACGCTGTCCCTCTCGATCGGCCGGCCGGTCCGCGGTGCGAACGCGCTCGTCACGCGGGACGACGGCAACACGGTCCTGCCGACGACCGATGGCGAATGGGACGACTGGGTCGCTGCGGGCGCGATCCGCAACTGGGCCCGGAACGATGGGATCCTCGACTGGCTCGACCACTTCGGCGGCGAGCGCGGCATCGCGCGCGACGACCAGCGCGCGGCGTACGACGAACGCTTCGACTTCCAGCAATTCCTGGCGCGTCAGGGCCGCCGCTTCGAGGAGAAGGTCCTGGACGATCTCGCCCGGCGCGTCGGGCTGACGCGCATCGACGTCGATCGGGACGACGCGCGGAGCCTGGCCGCGGCGCACGCGACGGTCGCCGCGATGGAGCGCGGCGAGCGCGTCATCGCGCAGGGCCTGCTCCGCGATCCGCAGGCGCGCACGTACGGACGGCTCGACCTCCTCGTGCGGAGCGACGTTCTGGCGATGCTCTGCGGCGACGCTTTTGGCGAGGGCGATGACCCGAACGTCGCCGCGCCGGCGCTGCACGGAGCGGCCTGGCACTACCGCGCGATCGATATCAAGTTCTCGACGCTCGAGCTCCTGAAGGACGGATCGCTCTCGACCTCGAGCGACCTCGCGACCTGCGCGCAGGTCTGGACGTACAACCAGATGCTCGGCCGCGTGCAGGGCCACACCGCACCGTTCGGCTACGTCCTCGGCCGCGCGTGGCGGCAAGGCAACAGCGGGCGGGGCGACACGTGCTGGGACAAGCTGGCGCGCGTCCCGGCCGAGACGTACGTGCGCTCGCGCGAGGCGGCGCTCGCCGACGTGGTGACCGAGGGCCGCGACTGGATCCGGCGCGTCCGCCATGAGGGCGCGGCCTGGTCCGTGACCCCAGTCCCGACGATCGCGGAGCTCTGGCCGAACATGAAGAATGACCGCGATCATCCCTGGCACGTCGCCAAGCGCGAGCTCGCTGAGGAGCTGCGGGAGCTCACGCTCCTCTGGCGCGTGAGTGCCGCGATGCGCGACCGCGCCCGTGAGCGCGGCGTCACCCGCTGGGACGACGAACGGATCTCGGCGGATCTCCTCGGGATCAGCGGCGAGTCGCATCCGGCGATGTTCGATGCGATGATCGCGGTGAACCGCGAGACCGGGCCGGCGGTGCGCCCCACGCGCATCGTGGCCGACGAGGGCCGCTGGCGCGAGCGCGCACCGCTCGAGCTCTACGTGGACTTCGAGACGGTGAACGACCTCAACGACGACTTCGCGTCGTTCCCGCAGAAGGGCGGCCAGTCGCTGATCTTCCAGATCGGCTGCGGCACCTATGCCGGCGGCGTGTGGAGCTTTTCGCAGTTCACGGCGCGATCGCTCACCGCGGCCGCGGAGGGCGACATGATCGACGCCTGGCTCGCGCACGTCGACGCGCTGGCGCGCGCGAACGGGCTTGCCGGCGCGGCGGACGCACGGGTCTTCCACTGGTCCGCCGCGGAGACGGTGTTCATGGAGGGCGCGTACAGCTCGGCGATCTCGCGTCACCCGGACCGCGGGTGGCCACTCCTTGGCTGGTACGACCTGCTCGAGCGGATCGTGCACGCCGCGCCCGTCGTCGTGCGCGGCGCGCGGAGCTTCGGGCTGAAGGCCGTCGCTCGCGCGATGAAGGCACACGGGCTGATCGAGACCGAATGGGGCGAGGGCCTCGCCGACGGCACCGGAGCGATGGCCGGCGCCTGGGCCGCGGCGGACCTCGCGGCGAAGGATGGCGGCGAGCTCGGCGACGTGGAGCTGATGCGAGAGGTGTCGCGCTACAACGAGATCGACTGCCGGGTCATGGCCGAGGTGCTCGAGCACCTCCGCCGCGAGCACTAGGCCGGTCCGGTCTCCGGCTGCGGGGCGAGCTCGGTCGTCGCCGCCGGGGCTTGTTCGGTCGGCTCGCTGAGTCGCGCCTCGACGGGATCGTCGAGATATTTCCCGAGCAGCTTCGCGAGGGCACCGAGCTCGAACGGCTTCGCCAGCGTGTCGGTCGCGCCCATCTGCTGGGCGAGTGCCCCGAGCTCGTCGCTCGCGCTCATTGCGATGATCGGCGCGCGCCGCGCGGCCGGGACGCGGTCCCGGTAGCGTGCCGCGAACCGCAGCGCGTAGGCCGGGCTCGGAAGGTAGATGTCGAGCAGGATGAGCTCGGGCCGGAGCGCGATCGCCGAGCGGAGCGCGTGGTCGCCGTCGAGTGCCACATGGGATTCGTAGCCGAGCTCGGCGAGGTACTCGGTCATCCAGCGTCGCGTCTCGGGATCGTCGTCCACCACCAGGACCCGCTTCGCCGCCATCACCGTCATGCCTACAGAAGTTGTGCCGCTCGGCGCAACTCCACCGGGCGCTCGCTCGCCCGCCGGGACGGCGTCTATGCGCGGGCCAGAGCCTGATCGAGGTCGGCGACGATGTCGTAGGGGTCCTCGATCCCGACCGAGACCCGAACGGTCCCGTCGGTGATCCCCATCCGGACGCGCTCGGCCGGGTCGACCCGCCGGTGCGATGCCGTCGCTGGGTGCAGGACTTCGGTGAACAGGTCGCCGACCGTCGTGGCCGACGCGGCCAGCGCGAGGGCGTCGAGGAACCGGTAGGCCGCGGCCTTCGTGTCGTCCTTCAACGCGAAGGTCACGACCCCGCCCCCACGGTCGCCGTACTGATCGCAGGCGAGCTGGTGCTGCGGGTGTGAGGCGAGGCCCGGATAGAAGACGCGCGCGACCTTCGGGTGGCCTGCGAGGTGCGTGGCGAGCGCGAGCGCGCCGGCACACTGGCGGCTGACCCGCAGCTCGAGCGTGCGCATCCCGCGGATCGTGAGCCAGGCCTCGTGCGGCGGCAGGTACGCCCCGTCGCTCATCACCCGTTCGCGGAGCTTCGCGACCTCGGCCAAGGGACCACCGACGCTGCCGCCCATCACGTCGCCGTGCCCGTTGATGTATTTCGTCAGCGAGTGCAGGACGAGATCCGCGCCAAGCCCGGCCGGCCGATAGAGAACCGGCGTCGCGAATGTCGCGTCGACGCAGAGCTGCGCGCCGGCGCCATGCGCGCGATCGGCGAGTGCACCGATATCGGCCACGCGGAGGAGCGGGTTGGAGATCGACTCGACGTACACGAGCGCCGTGCGCTTCCCCGCGAGCGCGCGCTCGACGGCCGCGAGATCGGTCGGATCGACGAACGCGACGTCGGCCCTGCGCTCGACCGCGAATCGCTCGAGCATCGCGCGCGTCGCGCCGTACGTGTCCTCCTGGGCGACGATGCGTCCGCCCGCGGCGACGGTCACGCCGAACAACGTGGCGATCGCGGCCATCCCGGACACGAAGCAGACCGCGTCCTCGACGTCGTCGAGATCGGCGAGCGCGCCCTCGAGCGCGGCGGTGGTGGGTGTGCCGTAGCGCCCGTACACCCAGCCCGGCTTCTCGTTCGCGAAGATCGCATCCTGCTCGGCCATCGAGCCGTAGTCGAAGGCCACGCTCTGGACGAGCGGCGGGACGAGCGGCGTACCCGCGCCGGACGGCAGAACGCGGGCCGCATTCACGACCCGCGTCCCAATTTGAACCCTGCTGGCTTCGGTCACCCGACGAGTATCAGGCTCCGATGCTCTCCTCGACCCGGACCTCGGGCGCGGGCTTGGCCTGCTCGTCCTGGCCCTCGAGCGTCTTCGCGCGCTCGACGAGCGACGCGACCTTCTGGCCGCCGCGCCGACCGATGCGCTCGAAGTGGCCCGGACCGTACTTTTCGCTGACGGCCTTGCCGCCCTTGCGCCCGATCTTCCCGAAGACACTCGGGGCCGTAGCGCTCGGCGGTGCTCGAGCCACCCTTCTTGCCGATCCCCTTGTAGAACTCGGCGCCGTACTTTTCGCTGACGAGCTTGCCGCCCATGCGGCCGGCTTCGGCAACGGTCATCCCGCCACCAGGCTTCTTGCCTTGCGTTGCCATTGGCCAGCTCCTTTCGGTTAAGCGAGTAAGGAGGGGGCAGGTGGCGTGCCCAAACCGGTCCGTGACGGGTCACCTCCGTTACGTCTCGGTAACGGTCTCGTAACCAAGAATGGGCGCAGGGCTACCGGAGGGGCTGGACCTCCAGATCCATGGGCTGTTCGCGCACGTAGCGCAGCACGATGAACGCCGAGAGGAGTGCCACGACCAGGGCGTAGACACCGAGGAGGCCGAACCCACCCGGGCCGTCGACGATCAGTCCGCCGACGGTCGCGCCCACGACGATCGCCATGCTCTGGAGCGACGCGGAGAGCGCGAGCATCGTCCCACGAGCTTCCGGCACCTGCTCGGAGATCAGCACGTTGTTGGTCGCGAAGCGCGCACCGATCACGGCCGAGAGCACGAGATTGAGTAGCGCGGCGACGATGAGCGGGACCGGGAGATTCGTGAGCAGGAAGAGCACCACGGCGGACACGACAATGGCCCCGCCCACGATGGGGCGATGACCGAGCCGGACACTGAGCCTCGCTCCGATCTGGCTGCCGATGATCACACCGAGACCCTGCGAGAGCGCGACGGTCGATGCGATTCCCTCGCTCAGCCCGAACGTGCGCTGGAAGAACACGACCAGGTAGGTTGCCCAGGTGAACCAGTACAAGGCTCCAAGGAAGCTCGAAGCGACCGCGCTGATCGCCGACCGGTCGCGAATGATCAGCGCGTAGAGCGCACGGATCCGAGCCTCGCGATTCGTCCCCTGCGCGTTCGGGAGCCGGGCCCACACCACGCCTGCCGCAACGAGCGACAGCGCGCCCACGATCCCGACGGACACCCGCCAGCTCGTCGCCTCGGCCACGATGCCGGCGATGGGCACGCCGACGACGCTGGCCATCGTGTTCATCGCAATGACGGCCGCGATCGCGCGCCCCCGCTCGAGGAATGGGAAGGTGTCCGCGACCGTTGCGTTCGCGTTGGGGAAGATGACCGCCGCGCCGACGCCGGAGCAGATCCGCGCCGCGACAAGGACGCCGAACGTCGGCGCGAACGCGGCGACCAGCGTGGCGACGCCCATGATCGCCGGACCCACGACGAGGAAGGGCTTTCGGCCGATCCGGTCTGAATAGGGACCGGCCACCAACGCGACCGCGATCCCCGGCGCGCCGTACGCCGCGACCGCGAGGCCGGCGGTCCCGATCGACAGCCCGAATTCCCGGGCGAGCGGCTCGAGGACCGGACTCACGACGAGGCCGTTGTAGACGGCCGCGAAGGTCAGGATGCCGAGGACGAGGAGGAGCACGCGCCGGTCGGCCGGCGTCAAACCAGGCTGCGTCCCGCGAACGCGTGGAGAAAGCGTCCGAACGCACGGATGTGGTCGATGTAGTCGGCGATCGCGATGTTCTCGTTCGGCGCGTGGTTCGCCGATCCGGCGTTCCCCGAGCCGAAGCCCACCGCTGGGATCCCGAGCTCGTCGCAGACCTGGGCCATCGGGCCCGATCCGGCCATCAGGGGGTAGACCACCGGCTCGACGCCGTAGGCCGCGCGGTTCGCCGCGACCGCGGCCTTCGCGACATCGCTGTCCCCTGTCCAGCGCGACGGCCGCTCGCCGTGATGCGGGGTGATCTCGACGTCGGTGAAGCCGCGGGCGTCCAGGTGCTTTCGCAGCAGCTCGCGGACGAGCCCGGGCTCGAGGTCGGGCACCAGGCGGAAGTCGACCTTCGCGCTCGCCACGGCGGGCAGGACCGTCTTCGAGCCCTCGCCCTGATACCCGGAGCCGAGGCCGCAGATCGTGCAGGTCGGCTCGAGGAAATACCGCTGCTTGAGCGCGATGCCGCCGAGGCCGCCGACGAATCCGGCGATGCCATGGATGCGCTTCCAGCCGGCCTCATCGAACGGCAGGCGTTCGAGGACGGCGAGGTCCGCCGCGGTCGGCTTCCGCACGTGATCCATCAGGCCGTCGACGGTGATCTCGTCGCGCTCGTTCTTCAACGACGCGAGCGCCCAGACGAGGCGCCACGCGGCGTTCGGGACGATCCCGCCGACGGATGAGTGCGCGTCCTGCGTCGTGCCACGCACCGTCAGGTCGACGTAGCAGATGCCCTTGAGCCCGAGGCTCACGGTCGGGCGCCCGGCGGCGTCCTTGTACCCCGCCTCCCAGATGCACCCGTCCGCGCGCAACCGATCGGCGTGGGTGCGGATGAACTCGGCGAGGTGCTCGGATCCGATCTCCTCCTCGCCCTCGAAGAGCACGCGGACCACGAGCGGGAGCGGGCCGACCGTCGCCTTGTAGGCCTCGACCGCCTGCAGCCGGGCCATGAGGTTGCCCTTGTTGTCCGACGTGCCGCGGCCGAACAGGGACCCGTCGCGGATGGTCGGCTCGAACGGCGGCGAGGTCCATTCGTCGAGCGGATCTGGCGGCTGCACGTCGTAGTGGTCGTACACCAGCAGGGTGCGGTCGCCACGACCCTGCTCGCCGATGATGGTCGGAGGACCGCCGCTCGCGCGCTCGGCCGTCGCGTTGAATCCGGCGCGCTTCGTCCGATCGAGGACGACGCGCGCCGTCTCGTCGATCCCCGAGCGCTGCGCGGAGACGGTCGGCAGGCGGATGAGCGCGCAGAGCTCGTCGACGTACTCCTGCTGCCGCGCGCGCACATGCGCATCGAAGGCGGTGAAGGGATCCGGCACGGGCGCGACCATAGCCCTAATTCGGGACGGTCGTGACGCGCGTCCTGCTCTTGCCGAGCTCGCAGCGCGGCGAGTACGGCGTGATCTCGATCCAGCGCTGCTCGCAGAGGTAATGCACGATCCCGTCGGCGTCCTCGAGCGTCTCGCGCTTGTAGACCTTCGCGCGCGGCACCATGAAGATGCAGTCGCCGCAGTTCACGGGGAGTGCCGCACGTGGCCGGCTCGCCCGCCGGAGCGCGACGAGCGCGAAGCCGAGCGCCGCGGCCGCGAGCACCGCGAGGATCGCCGCGACGATGACGATGCCCATATCCGTCCGGCCCTCTAGTCCGTATCCACCGTATCAGGAGGTCTCACTGTGAGAACGATGCTCATCGGCCTGCTCTCGCTCGCGGTCCTGCTGGGTGCCTGCGGCGGCGCGGGATCCGGCGGAGCCGGAAAGACCGGCGACCCGAACGCCTCGCCGTATTCCTACTAGGCGCCGCTAGGTAAGCGCGACCTCCGCGCCGCGCTCGAGCTTCGCCGGGCGCCTCGCGTTCGTGTAGTCGAGAGCGAGCAGCGCGCCGACGAGGACGACGATTCCGACGAGCTGCCACGCGGTGATCGTCTGCGGCGGTGTCACGAAGTACAGGTTCACCAGGATCCCCGTGATCGGGAACGCGAGCTCGGCGAGCGTCGCGAGCGATGCCGGCGTGCTCGCGAGCCCGCGGTAGTAGAGGAGCATCGGGAACAGTCCGGGAACCAGCGCGATCGCGAGGTAGAGCGGCGTGTCGCCCCAGCGGTAGTTGCCGAACGCGGCGGGGCCGCCGATGAGCAGGAGCACGATCAGGAGCGCGGGCAGCGCGGTCACAAAGCGCAGCGCGGTGAGCGTTGTGAACCGCACCGACGCGAGGGCGTAGCGGCCGAAGACGGTCGCCCCGCCCCAGAGGGCCGCGGCGGCCAGCGCGAACAGACCGGCGCTCACGTGGAAGTCCTGCCACGCGGCCCGCGGGTCCAGCGGGTCGGGGATGACGATGCAGTACGCGCCGAGGATCGCGACCGGGACCCAGAGCCACGCCCGGCGCGAGATGCGTTCGCCGAGCCAGAAGTTCGCGAGCAGGATCGCGATGAGCGGCTGGGTCTTCTGCAGGAGCAGGGTCTCGATGAAGTGGCCGTACCCGAACGAGATCGTGAATAGGATCGTGGCGAGCGCGGACGCGCCGACGCCGATGGCCACGATCGCCCGCCACTGCGCCGCATTGAGCGCCCGGATCTCGCGCCACGCCGCCCAGATGATCGGCAGACACACGATGGAGAGGACGATGTGCTCCATCGTGACGAGCTGCGTCGCCTGCAGGAGCGGATCGCCGCCGAGATGCTGGAGCAGCGGCGCGCGGAACAGCGCATCGGTGCCCCAGAGCATCGCCGCGAGCGCAACGAGCAGGACCGCGAAGCGTTCGATCACCCAATAATCATCAGGCCAGTTGACATGTGACCTAGCGGTCACCTATACCCGACTGGCGTGGACGATGTGTTCAAGGCCTTGGCCGACCCGACGCGGCGGCGATTGCTGGATCAGCTTTTCCGCGACGACGGGCAGAGCCTGAGCGCGCTCGAAGGACGCTTCAAGATGACCCGTTTCGGCGTGATGAAGCATTTGAAGCTGCTCGAGGAAGCCGGCCTGGTGGTGACCAGGCGGCGCGGTCGCGAGAAGCTCCACTTCCTGAATCCGGTGCCGATCCGGCTGGTCCACGACCGCTGGGTCAGCAAGTACGCAGAACCGTGGGCCGCGGCGTTGAGCGAGCTCAAGACGAAGATGGAGGCAGACGTGGAGAAGATCTTCGAGATCTATATCAAGACGACTCCGGAGCGCCTGTGGGAAGCGATCACCGATCCCGAGACGCGCAGCACGTACAACTTCGGAACGCGGATCAGCTCTGACTGGGCCCTCGGCTCGCGCTACGAGACCACTCACCCTGGGAGTCCGGGGCCGCTGACCGAGGGGACGAACCTCGAGGTCGACCCGCCGCGCCGGCTGGTCCAGAGCCAGACCGCACTGTGGAGCGACGATGTGAAACGCGAGGGAACCTCGCGGGTGACGTGGGAGATCGAGCCGGTCGGCGACTCATGTCACCTGACCGTCACACACGACCAGCTTCGCGAGGGCGCGAACGAGCAGCTCTACGGCGGCTGGCCGATGATCCTCTCCGGCCTGAAGACCCTCCTCGAGACGGGCGAGCACTTGACCACGCCCGGATCGCTGATGTACGCCGAGCGGCGACCGGCCGACGGCCCGAAGGGCGCAGCGAGATGATCGACCACTCTGCCCCACCCGGCGTCGCCACGAAGCTCCAGGTCCTCGCGACCGAACACTGGAGCTTGCTCGCGACGCGGTCGCTCACGTACACCGAGTCCCTTGGCCGCGTGACCATGTTCCTCGCGATCCTGTCCGGTGCGGTGATCGCGCTCGCGCTCGTGGCTCAGGCCGATCACTTCGGACCGGCATTCATCGCGATCGCGATCTTCCTGCTGTCGGTCGTGCTGTTCTCGGGCATCGCCACGATCGCTCGGCTCAACCAGCTCAACGGCGATGACTACCGCTGGGTCCTCGGCATGAATCGGCTCCGCAACGCGTACCTCGCGCTGCATCCGGAGCTCGAGCCGCACTTCATGACCAGCCCGTATGACGATCTCGCTGGCGCCCTCCAGACGCTGGGCATCGACGTCACCGCTGCTCGGGGGCTCGGATCGGCG
>DATCQC010000196.1:0-9430 GCA_036569685.1 Candidatus Limnocylindria bacterium
CCGCAACATTGCTCTACCAGCTGAGTTACCTCGGCGAGAGGCCGATCTACCGAGTTCGCACGGTGCGTTTCGGATGTCGTGAATGATGCTCGGCGCGATGCACCTTCGCGTCGAGAGGCCCGCGTACGATGCGAGGCGTGACCCTCATCGAGCGACATCAGGAGCGCCGCCTGGTGACCTGCCTGTTCATCGACGTCGTTGGCTCGACCGAGATGACGATGCGCCTCGGTCCGGAGCGCCTGAAGAACGCGCTCGACGCGGCGTTCTCCGAGCTCCGCGGCCTCATCATCGCGCAGGGCGGCACCGTCGAGAAATACATCGGTGACGCGATCTACGCGCTGTTCGGCGCGCCGGTTTCGCACGCGGACGACCCCGCCCGCGCGCTCCGGGTGGCTTCGGCGTGCCTTCGATGGGCGCGCGATCGCGATCCGGGGCAGGTCCCGTTCGTCGTCCGCGTGGGGGTCGAGACGGGAGAAGCGATCGTCGATCTCGCCGCGAGCGAGACCACGATGCAGCAGATGAGCGTCGGTGCGGTGGTCAATATCGCGGCGCGACTCCAGCAGCGTGCCGATCCGGGACAGGCCCTGGTCGGACCGAATTGCCATGCGGCGGCGGCCGATACCGCGGAGCTCGTGGCCTTGGGCGAGATCGAGCTCAAGGGTGTCGGCAAGCTTCCGGCGTGGTCGCTCGTGGACATCGTCGACGCCGCTCCGTCCGTCAGATTGCCGTTCGTGGGGCGACAGGCGGAGCTCAAGCTGCTCGGTTACGCGCTGCAGCGCGCGGTGTCTGGACGCTCGGTGCTGGCGCTCGTGTCCGGACCGCCTGGCCAAGGCAAGACCCGACTCGTCACCGAATTCGTGTCACAGCTCGACCCCACCATCCGGCTCATGACCGCTCGATGCCGGCCCGAGGGCGAGAACGGTGCGCTGACGCCATTGCGCCAGCTGGTGGGTGATCACGTGGAGGAGCAGCTCGCCGAGCTGTTCCCGGATCAAGCCGAGCGCGAGCGCGTCGGGGCTGCGCTGCTGCACAGCGCCGGGCTCGAGGCCGACGACGCCTTGTCGGCACTGACGTTGACGGAGCGTGCCGACGAGATCGCGAACGCATGGCGGCGGTACCTTGGCACGCTCGCAGGTGACGGAGCGATCGTCGCGTGGATCGAGGACGTGCACTGGGCCGACCCGGCGGTGGTCCGGCTGATCGATCGGATCTCCAAGGGCAGCGACCGGCTCCTCTTCGTCGCGACAGCCCGGCCGGAGTTCTCCGAGACCGCAGGGCTGCGGCCCAGCGGGGACCGGTTCTTCATCGAGCTCGAGGGCCTGGAGCGCGACGCCGCGAGCTCCCTGGCCCGAAGCGCCGGGAGCGCCGACCTGGTCGCCCTCGGACGCGCGGATGGCAACCCGCTGTTCATCGTCGAGCTCGCGCGCGGCCGCGCTGCTGGCGGTGATCAGACGTTGTCCCTGACCTTGCAAGGAGCGCTCGGCGCTCGCCTCGATGAGCTCGTCCCCGCCGACCGTTCGCTCCTCGCGCATGCCGCGGTCGTCGGCGAGACTTTTTCGGTCGAGGACGCCGCAGTACTCGTGAAGACCGATCCACCGTCCGCCGGGCGCGTTCTCGCACGCTTGGCTGACCTCCAGTACGTCGACCAGGTGCCGGGCGGCTATCGGTTCCATCACTCCCTGGTGCGCGACGTGGCATACGGGCGCCTGCTGGTGGCCGAGCGCATGAGGCTTCACGCCCGCTACGCGCGCGAGCGCGCGAATCCCGAGGACGCCGAGGTCCTTGCCCACCATTGGTGGGAGGCGCTCCGGCCGCCGGACGCCGAATGGGTCTGGCAGGGCGAACCGGGACTCGCGGACATGCGCCGCGAGGCGTTCGCGGCGCACCTTGCCGCAGGTAGCGACGCTCGGCACTTCGCGGGCACGCGGGCGGTCGAGCTGCTGGAACGGGCCATCGCGCTGGCCGCGGACGGTCGGGCGCGCGGCGACGCCGAGCGGGCCCTCGGCGACGCGCATGCGATCGACTTCCGGGCCGATGACGCGTGGGCCCACTACCTGCGCGCGCGAGAGGCCTACCGCGCGGATGGCGCCGTGCCCGCAGCCCTCTATCGCGGCATGTTCGACATTCGCCTCAAGGCGCAGGCGTTCCACGTCCCGCCAGATCCCGTATTCGTGGACGAGCTGCTCGCCGAGGCGGAGCTGGGCGCGCGCGACACCGGGGATAAGAGCGCGCTTGCCCGTGTGTTCCTGCATCGCGCGCTCGTCCCCGGGGAGCTGGACGACGTGGACCGGCTGCGCGAGGCCCATCGGATGGCGGCAGAGAGCGGCGACCGGGCCATCCAGATCGAGACGCTCGGCTGGCTGGTCATGGCGATGCTGGATCGCTGCGACGTCGATAGCGCCGGCTCCCTGCTCGATGAGGCCGATCGCCTGCGCGCTCAAAGCGCCGGACCCATCGCCGCGCCGCTCGATACGCTCGAGTCTCGATTCACGGTCGCGTTGCTGCGGGGGGATCTGGCCGAGGCCGAGGCGCAGGCCGACCGCGGAGTCGCCCTCAGCGCACCGATGGGCCCGCACCTGCGGACCCACGCGATCATGCCGCGGAGCGTGGTCGCGCTCGCCCGGGGCGATTGGGACGTCGTGCGCACGCTGGGCCACGAAACGCAAGGGATCATGGCCGCCAATCCGTCGACGCCGTTCTGCCGCTATGCGGCGGTGGCCTTGGCGAACGGTGCGATCGGAGCCGCGCTCGAGCACCGTCCCGACGACGCTCTCGCGCTGCTCCGGCTGGCGAACGGCGTCTCCGGTGCCAAAGGCGACGTGGAGATCCTGACCGCGCTCCCTCGCGTGATGCTCGGCGATCGATTCGATATCCCGGCGAGCTCGCAGGCGTGGTGGTACCTCGACGTCTACCGGGCGATCACGATGTCGCACCTGCATCAGCGGGCCGGGCTGAGAGAAATGGAAACTCGCTTCCGGACCCTCGGCGCGAACGGCTCCCGATCGCTCGTGGCGTTGGCTGACGCGCTCGAGGAGTTGCTCGCGGCGACCGCCGGCGGCCCCCGCGCGTCCCACGCGGGCCTGCGTGCACTGGGTTGCTTCGGCTGGAGCTCGCTTCTCGTTCCCGGAGCCGGCGTTCAGCGCGAAGGCTGAGCGGATGCCACTACGTCGAGCGCGCGCGACGCCGTTCGTCCGCGTGGTCGTTGAGCGTGGCGGCAAGCGGGTCTTTGCGAGTGCGGTGGACTGGCCGGGTTGGGCCCGGAGCGGTCCTGATGAGGCGGCGGCCCTCGAGGCGCTGGTCGCCTATGCGCGGCGCTACGCGTCGGTCGTTTCAGGCGCGAGGCTCGGATTCGTGGCGCCGGCGGACACTGGATCGCTTCACGTGGTCGAGCACCTGCATGGCAACGCGACGACCGACTTTGGAGCTCCCGGCGTGGCGGCGAAGGTCGACGCGACCGTCATCGATGCCATCGAGCTCGCGCGACTTCGGAAGCTGCTCACCGCGGGATGGCGGGCGTTCGACGCCGGCGTCGACACCGCGCGCGGAAAGGCGTTGCGCCCGGGCCCGCGCGGCGGTGGGCGCTCGCTCACTCGGATCGTGGATCACGTCCGCGATGCCGAGGCGGGATATCTGTCCGGCCTCGGTTGGCCGTTCAAGAGCAGCGCGACCGGTCGTGCGCTGATCGAAGGCACGCGTGCGGCGGTGCTCGAGGGCCTGGCAGCGTCGGCCAGAGGCGAGATCGCACCGATCGGGCCGCGCGGTGGCGTGCGCTGGAAGCCGCGGTTCTTTGCGCGGCGCCTCATGTGGCACGCGCTCGACCATCTCTGGGAGATCGAGGACCGCTCGACCCGAGTCTGATCTGCGGCCCGCGCTCCAACGCATTACACACAATGGACGTGCCGCTCTCAGCGATCGTCGCCCAGCGCCGGCAGCTCGCGCACATCGTCGCGCGCGAGAGCGCCGAAACGCTGGTCGGCCGCGCCGCCGGAGTTCGCGTGGAGGTGATGCGCCGGCTCATCGGTCCGGTCGCGCATCACGTCGCGGGCCGGTTCGTCACGTACGATCGCGCGCTCGGCGAGGCCGGGCTGCGTGACGGCTCGGCCTGGATCGTCGAGGACGCGACCGGCGGCCTCGCGGCCGAAGGGCGCGAGCACGTGCCGACACAGGGTCCGCTGCTCATCGTCGCGAACCATCCGGGACTGTCGGATGCCGTAGCGCTTCTCGCGGCGCTGGGCCGCGAGGACGCGTGGATCGTCGCGGCCGATTATCCGTTCCTCCGCGCGCTTCGACTCGCGAGCCGACGCTTCCTGTTCGTGTCGGAGGATCGTTCCGGCCGGCTGTCGACGATCCGCCGCATCGTGGCGGCGCTTCGGCGCGGCGAGACCGTCGTGCTCTTCCCCGCCGGCGGCCTTGAGCCGGACCCCGAGCTGTCGCGCGGCGCCGCACTCGCGTCGCTCGCGACGTGGTCCCGCAGCATCGCGCTCTTCGCGCGGCTGGCGCGCGGCACGCTCGTGGTCCCCGCGGCGGTCCGCGGTGTCGTATCACGGTCCGCGTTCGACCATCCGCTCGCTCGACGTCGCGCCCCGGTGAAGGAGCGTCAACGCGTGGCGACCGTGCTCCAGATCGCGCTTCCCGCGTACCGCTCGGATCGCGTGCGCATCACCTTCGGGCCGCCGATCGCGTCCACCGGGGCGCGCGACGTCCACGCAGCGGTCCTCGAGGCCATGCGCGTGCTCATCGACTCCGCGTGAGGCTCGCCCTCGCGACCGCGATCGCCCTCGCCATCGCGATACCCGTCGACCTCGCCGTCGAACTGCTCGCACGCGAGGCCTTCGCGGTGTCGCCGGACTTCGAGCCCTTCAAGGGGACCGTCGCGCCCTACACCGCCGGCGGGGTCGTGTTCGCGGCCGTCACGTTCGCTGCGATCAGGCGCTTCTCGCCCAACGCCGATCGGGTCTACGTGTGGCTGGCCGTCGTCGCGCTCGTGCTCTCGTGGATCCCGGATGTCACGCTCCTGGTCATCCACGATCCGGGCGCGACCGTCCCCGCGGTGGGATCGCTCATGGTCATGCACGCTCTGGCGGCCGGGATCGTGGTCAGTGCGCTCCTCCGGCTCGCTCCGCCAGCGAGCGCGACATCGTGAGCTCCACCGCTTCGCCGGCCGCGTCGAGGCCATCAGGCTCGGGCTTTTCGACCTTCACGCGGACCTCGGTGATCGGGCCGAACTGCTCAAGAAGCCCGCGCGCGATGTCGGCCGTCATCCGTTCGAGGAGCGTCCGCGGTCGGCGAGCCACCTCCTCCCGGACGAAGGCGGCGACCAGGGCGATGTCGAGGGCGGCCGCGAGCTGGTCTCGGCTGACGGCGTTCGCGATGTCGACCGAGAGCGAGACGTCGACCAGGTAGTCGTGGACGTGATCGTGGTCCGCGGCGGTCGGCCCCTGCCGACCGCGGCACCGCAGGCCCCGGATGATGATCCGGCCCGGCAGCTCCTTCACGACTGAACCGGCGGGGCCGTGAGTCCGATCGCTCGTGGCATACAACTGGCACCCTATGCGTTGGATGAGTGACGTGCTGATCGACTCCCCCGCGGATGCGCCCCGTGCCGATGCGACCCTGCCCACGCGCTGGGGCGAATTCCGGCTGAGCGTCTTCCGGCTCGACGGCACCGAGGTCGTCGCGCTCGCCCGCGGAGATGTCGAGGGCGACGTGCCGGTCCTCGTCCGCCTTCACTCGGAATGCCTGACCGGCGACGTGCTCGGCTCCCTGCGCTGTGACTGCGGCGAGCAGCTGCGCTCCGCCCTCGCGATGATCGGCGCCGCCGAGCGCGGCGTCCTCCTCTATCTCGACCATGAGGGGAGAGGGATCGGGCTCTTCGACAAGGTGCGCGCGTACGACCTGCAGGATCGGGGGCTCGATACCGTCGACGCGAACGTCGAGCTCGGCCTCCCGATCGACGCCCGTGATTATTCCGCCGCTGCGATGGCCCTCCAGGCCCTGGGCGTTCGTGCGGTGCGCCTGCTCACGAACAATCCGGCCAAGATCCTCGGGCTCGAGATGCACGGCGTCGAGGTGATCGAGCGCGTCCCGCTCGAGACCGTCCCGAATGACGTGAACACGCCGTATCTCCGGACGAAGGCGGCTCGGATGGGCCACCTGCTCGACGGGCTGCCGGATCCGCGCGAGCTCGGCACGGCCAGGATCCCCACCGGCCGGCCGCTCGTGACCGTGCACTACGCGCAGACGCTCGACGGGCGCATCGCATCGCGCACCGGCGACGCGCGCTGGGTGAGCGGCGAGCGCTCGTTGCGCCTCGCGCACGAGCTGCGTGCCGCGCACGACGCCGTGCTCGTCGGGATCGGCACCGTCCTCGCCGACGACCCGCAGCTCACCGTGCGCCTCGCGCCGGGCGATTCCCCCGTGCGGGTCGTGGTCGATAGCGCGCTTCGCATCCCCCTTGACGCGAACGTCCTCCGCACGTCGGACGCGCGGACGATCATCGCGACGACGCCGGGCGCGTCTGAGGAGCGCGGCGCCGCCATCCGCGCGCGCGGCGCGACGGTGCTGCGCGTGAACGCCGATCCCGACGGACAGGTCGACCTGCGGGAGCTGCTCGCCCGTCTGCGCGCCGATGGCATCCGCAGCCTGCTGATCGAGGGTGGCCGGGCGATCCTCACCTCGGCGCTGCGGGAGCGAGTGGTCGATCGACTCACGGTCTGTATCGCGCCGAAAGTGATCGGCGAGGGGATCGCGGCGATCGGCGACCTGCACATCGACCGCCTCCGCGACGCGATGACCTTCGAGCGGGCCGGGTTCATCGCCTGCGGCGGCGATGTCGTCTTCTACGGAGAGCCCGCGGCCAGGACCGACTGAGCCGTGGCCGCCGCGGTGTGGTTCCCGCGCGCGCGGGCGGTGGAGCTGCGGACCGAGGAGCTCGCGGCCACCGGCCCCGACGAGGTGCGCGTGCGCGCGGTCCTGTCGGCGATCTCGCACGGGACCGAGATGCTGGTCTATCGCGGCGAGGTCGACGCGGATCTGGCGCTCGACCTTCCGACGCTCTCCGGCGGGTACGGCTTTCCGCTCAAGTACGGCTACGCGAGCGTCGGCCACGTGATCGCGCTCGGGCGCGACGTGCGGGGCCTGCGCGAGGGGGATCTCGTCTTCGCGCTGCATCCGCACCAGGACGAGTACGTCGTCGCGGGGTCGCTCGCCCACCGGCTGCCGGACCGCTCGACGCCCGAGCAGGGCGTGTTCCTCGCCAACCTCGAGACCGCGATCAACGTCGTGCTCGACGCGAAGCCCCGCCTCGGCGAGGTGGTCGCGGTCTTCGGGCAGGGCGTCGTCGGCCTTCTCGTGACGCAGCTGCTCCGCCGCTCGGGCGCCCGCGTCGTCGCGGTCGAGCCATCCGCGCTCCGGCGTTCGTTCGCCGAGCGCTGCGGCGCCGGAGCCGCGATCCCGGCGGGCGACGCGGGTCTCGTGCGCACGCTTGCCGGTGGGCGCGGCGCTGATATCGCCATCGACGCGAGCGGCAGTCCCGCCGCGCTCCAGCAGGCGATCGATTGCGTCGCTCTCGAGGGCACTGTCGTCGTCTGCTCGTGGTACGGCGGCAAGCCCGTGCCGCTCGACCTCGGCGGCCGGTTCCACCGCGGCCGTGTCCGTCTGATCAGCTCGCAGGTCGGACGGATCGATCCGTCGCTCGGGCCGCGTTGGGACCCTGAGCGCCGGCTCGCGCTCGCGGTGGACCTGCTCGGCGAGCTGACCCTCGCAGAGCTCATCACGCATCGGTTCCCGTTCGCGCGCGCCGCCGACGCGTACGCGCTGCTGGACGGAGACGCGAGCGAGACGGTCCAGGTGGTGCTCGACTACGCCTGACGTCGCGCTCGTCACGGCCGGCGATCCGCGGCGGCGCACCGGAGGCAACCTGTACGACCGGCGCATGCTCGCGGCTCTCCGGCGTGCCGGCCTACCCGTCGCGACCGTCGTGCTCGGCGATCGCCGCGATGCGGCACGGCTCCGGGAGCTGCGTGCGCCCGTGGTGCTTGTCGACACGATCGCCGCCGCGCGCGCGATCCCGTACCTCGCCGCCCTCCGCACGCGTGGCTGCGAGATCGTGGCGCTCGCGCACATGCGCCACGGCGCGATGCCCCTTGCGCGCCGCGCGGACCGCGTGATCGCGGTCAGCCGCGCGCTCGCGAGCGAGCTGGTGGCGGGCGGGATCGACCGCCGCAGGATCGTCGTGATCTCGCCCGGGCGCGACCGCGTCGACCGTCCACACCCAACGCGCGGGCGCGCGATCCTCTGCGTCGCGAACTGGACGCCGGCGAAGGGCATCCACACCCTCGTCGCGGCGGTCGCGCGCCTGCCCGACGTTTCGCTCGACCTGGTCGGCGACGCGCCCGACGCGGCGTATGCCGCACGCGTGCGCCGGGCGATCGCGTCCGGCGGACTTGGAGCCCGGGTCCGGGTACACGGGAGCCTCGAGCGCTCGGCCGTGAGGCGCCGGTACGCGCGCGCCTCGATATTCGTATTGCCCTCGATCCGCGAGGGCTACCCGATCGTGCTCGTCGAGGCGCTCACGCACGGCCTGCCGATCGTCGCGTGCGACATCCCGGCGGTTCGCGAGGTCACCGGCAGCGCGGCCGTCCTGGTCGCGCCGGCGCGGGTGGCGCCGCTCGCGGCGGCGCTCCGCGAGCTGGTCGCCGACGAACGCCTGCGTGAGGACCTGGGTCGCCGAGCACAGGTCCGCGCCCGCTCCCTGCCGACCTGGGCGAAGAGCGAGGCGCGGTTCCTGCGAGCGGTGAGAATGCGTGCCGGCTAGCGGGCCTCGGTGAGCACCTCCCAGGCCTGGAACGCGATGGTGCCGGCCGTGCCGTCGTGGATCACGAGCGCGTAGGCGCCCGCGCCGTCGGGCAGGGCCTGGAGGTCGAGGACGCCGCCGTCATCGACCGTGGCGGTCGCGAGCGTCTTGCCGCTCGGGTCCTTGATGCTGACGGTCGTTCCGGAGACGGTCTCGACGACCACATCGATCAGCTCGGTCGCGGGATCCACGACGAACGCGTTGACGGAGTCGAGTCCGGCGAGCGCCGTATTCAGGACGAGCCCGGCGGTCGTCTGCACGAAGTGGCCCGCCGGAGTGCCGACGTCGCCACCGTAGATCTGGAAGCCGTCGACGTAGACCATGTCGCGCTGGTTGTCCGTGGAGTCGTTCGTGATCACCACGTTGTGAGTGCCTGAACCAACGTCGCGGTGGACGACGACGTTGTACGTCAAGCCCTTCTTTCCGCTCTGGTCGGTGGATCCGGAGGTCGAGGCTGCGTACTCGTTGATCTCCTGCTTCGAGCCGTCGACGCTGAACCCCATCACTCCACCCCGGGGCCCCTTGGCCACGACGATGTCGATGCCCGTACCGCTGAACTGGAGGGTCAGTGCGTCG